>CAYTVM010000019.1:0-11569 GCA_964441685.1 uncultured Atribacterota bacterium
AGTCTATATACAATTTCAGTTTTAATCTAACATTGATACAAATAAAATTAGGAATATAGTGATTTATACTTTTTTTCGATAATTCATTATAAAAAATTAATAATTTTGCCGTTCTTTAGCGCTGAAAAATAAAAAAAGCAATTCTTTCCCTTGATATATGCTGTATGAAATGGTATCATACAGTTAAATGATTTGCAAATTCATCATGAAAATTAGAAAAATTAAAAAAATAGGAGGTTAAAAAAAGAAATGGTAAAAAAATACAAGCATATCGATATCGGTCAAGAGGCTCCATCAACAGAGCATAATTTTTATTTAAACAACGGAAAAAAGCTAAAAAATATCGCTGAATTAATGGAAAATTTAAAGCATATGGACCAGGATTTATTTTCTTCCCATGTCAATGAGCAGCATAATGATTTTGCCAGCTGGATTCGCGATGTATTCGGGGAAAAGGAGCTGGCTCGTCGAATAAGCCGCGCCCGTTACCCGATCAGTATGTTAACATCAATAGAAAAATATATCCAACAATAAAATAGAAATAGAAAGGGTTTTCTTATTTATTACCATAATAAAAATGGAAAAAACAGGTTGGTCATTGTGCATGTCCAACCTGAAATCGATGGTGGTTACTTTCCCATCAAAAGAATTATCGGGGAAAAAGTAAAGGTCACAGCGGATATCTTTGCTGATGGTCATGATCAGATCAGAGCTACCCTTCTGTTTCGAAAACAAGGGAAAGAAAAATGGCAACTTTCTCCGATGAGTTTTTTAGGAAATGACCGGTGGTCTGGAGAATTCACAGTCGAAGAAATCGGAACCTACGAGTACACCATCGAAGGGTGGGTCGATCATTTAATAACCTGGCTAAAAGATATTCAAAAAAGATTTCAGGCGCAGGAAAAAATTAAAGTTGACATCTTAAGCGGTGTTCCTCTCCTGGAAAGATTAACCCAACAAATAACCTCAAAGGAAGGAAAATACATTCGCCAGCTGATTACCGGATTAAAGGAAAAAGAACATCCCAAAAAATTAATGGCTACTCTCCAAGATAAACTACTGGCAGTTATTATCGAAGAAAATCCTTTAAAAAATCATAAAACCCGCTATCCCAAGGAATTAAAAGTGATAGTCGATCGAAAAAAAGCTTTATTCAGCGCCTGGTATGAGCTGTTTCCCCGTTCCTGTTCACCAGAAATAAACCAGCAGGGCACTTTTTTGGATTGTGAAAAGATCCTGCCTGATATTGCTAATCTGGGTTTTGACATTCTTTATTTCCCCCCGATTCATCCCATTGGAAAAACTCACCGCAAGGGTAAGAATAATGCCATAACTACCGAAAGAGGAGACCCGGGGAGTCCCTGGGCAATCGGAGATGAAACAGGCGGACATATGGCTATTCATCCCCAACTGGGAAGTCTAAATGATTTACATCGATTGATCAAAAAAGCAAAAGAATATGGTATTGAAATAGCCCTGGATTTGGCTTTTCAATGTTCCCGGGATCATCCTTATATTAAAACCCATCCAGAATGGTTTAGATGGCGGGCTGACGGAATCATCCAGTATGCCGAAAATCCACCAAAAAAATACGAGGATATCGTTCCCTTTGATTTTGAAACAGATCACTGGCAAGAATTATGGCAAGAGCTCAAGAAAATTACCCTTTACTGGATAGAACAAGGGATTAAAATCTTTCGCGTTGATAATCCTCATACTAAACCCTTTCTATTTTGGGAGTGGTTGATTGGCCAGGTTAAAGAAAAATATCCGGAAGTAATCTTTCTATCAGAATCCTTTACCAGGCCCAAAGTGATGTATCATCTGGCCAAAATTGGCTTTAGCCAATCTTATACTTATTATACCTGGAGAAATACCAAATATGAATTAACGGAATACCTGAATGAACTAACCAATACCCCGATTAAAGAATATTTTCGACCTAATTTTTGGCCCAACACCCCGGATATCCTGTCTGAATACCTACAATTAGGAGACCGGCCGGCCTTTTTCATTCGGTTCATTTTAGCTGCCACCCTATCTTCCAATTACGGAATTTATGGACCTCCCTATGAACGGTTTACCAATCAGGCTGTTTCAGGAAAAGAAGAATATCTAAATTCGGAGAAATATGAAATAAAACAATGGGAAAATAAAGATATCAAAGAGAGTACCCGTGATTTTATCTCCCGAATCAATCAAATCAGACGGGAAAATCCTGCCTTGCAGATGACCAATAACCTTAAATTTTATCATGTTGATAATGATAATCTGCTTTATTTTGGTAAAGTTAGCGAAGATCTTTCTGATATTATTTTAATTATTGTTAACCTTGATCCCCATTACACCCAGTCCGGATGGTTACAGGTACCGCTATCCGCAATGGGCATTGAACCTGATCAGCCCTTTCTGGCTCAGGACCTGTTGGGGGGCAGTCAATATATCTGGCAGGGTGAATACAATTACGTAGAATTAAATCCAAATATCCTCCCTGCTCATATCCTTAAAATCAAAAAAAAATTTAAGAAAGAAACTGACTTTGATTATTTCATCTAAGGAGGAAGTCTCATGACTACCCAAGAAACCCATCTGGAAACCCCTTTATGGTACAAAGATGCCATTATCTATGAGCTTCACGTCAAAACATTTTATGATAAAAACGAAGACGGAATCGGCGATTTTCAGGGATTAACCGAAAAATTAGATTATCTGGACAATCTGGGAATTAACACCATCTGGCTGCTTCCTTTTTTCCCATCTCCCTTAAAGGATGATGGATATGATATTGCCGACTATTTCAATATCCATCCCAATTACGGTAATTTACGCCATTTCAATTATTTTTTAAAAGAAGCTCATCGACGGGAAATGAAAGTGGTTATAGAATTGGTCTTAAACCACACCTCTGACCAGCATATCTGGTTTCAAAGGGCGAGAAAAGGAGGTCCTAATTCCAGATGGGGAAAGTTTTATATCTGGAGTGAAACCCCGGATAAATACCAGGAGGCCCGAATTATTTTTAAAGATTTCGAATCATCCAACTGGACCAGAGACCCGATATCTGGCTATTATTACTGGCATCGTTTCTATTCTCATCAGCCCGATTTAAATTATGATAATCCGGAGGTCCAGGAAGCCATGTTGAAAGTGATTGATTTTTGGATGGGGACAGGGGTTGATGGAATACGTCTGGATGCGGTTCCTTATTTATTTGAAAGAGAAGGAACCAATTGTGAAAACCTGCCGGAATCACTGGATTTTTTAAAAAAAATACGTTCCCATATGGATAAGCATTACCAAAACAAGATGATACTGGCAGAAGCGAATCAATGGCCAGAAGATGCCATCCAATATTTCGGTCAAGGAGATGCCTGCCATATGGCTTTTCACTTCCCACTAATGCCCCGCATGTTTATGGCTCTAAAAATGGAGGATCGATTTCCCATCATTGATATTTTAGAACAAACCCCATCGATTCCGGAAAATTGTCAATGGGCTCTTTTTTTAAGAAACCACGATGAATTGACCCTGGAAATGGTCACTGATGAGGAAAGAGATTATATGTATCGAGTGTACGCCCGGGATACTACCGCCCGAATTAATTTGGGTATTCGCCGACGACTGGCTCCCTTGTTGGATAATCATCGAAGAAAAATGGAAATTATGAATATACTCCTTTTTTCTCTACCGGGAACCCCGACCATCTATTATGGTGACGAAATTGCCATGGGAGATAATCACTTCCTGGGAGATCGGGATGGAGTGAGAACCCCGATGCAGTGGAGCACAGACCGTAATGCCGGTTTTTCTCGAGCTAACACCCAGAAACTATATCTTCCGGTCATCATCGATCCGGAGTACCATTATGAAACCGTGAACGTGGAAAACCAGGAGAGAAATCATACATCATTTCTTTGGTGGATGAAAAGAGTGATCGATATGCGAAAAAAATATAAAGCCTTCGGTAGAGGGGAAATTGAATTTCTTCATCCCGAAAATTACAAGATTCTGGCTTTTCTTCGTCGATATCAAGATGAAATTATCCTGGTAGTAGTCAATCTATCCCGGTTTTCCCAGGTGGCTGAATTGGATTTAGCCCAATATGCCGGATATCATCCGGTAGAAATTTTCAGTAAAAATCAGTTTCCGATCATTAGGGAAACGCCCTACATCTTAACTATGGGATTTCATGATTATTTCTGGTTTTCCCTCCAAAAAGAAGATGATCCGGGAATGACTAAAAAAAGGGAACAAATCCCGGTCCTAAGTACCCAAACCAATTGGCTAAACCTTTTTAATGGTAAAACAGCCCAACTGTTGGAAAGCACGATTATCCCCTTTTTCTTAAAAGAACAGCGCTGGTTTGGTAAAAAATCACAACGAATAAGAAAAGTTAATATCACAGAAAAAATACCGTTAAGAAATACGAATAGTACTTCTTTGTTGGTTTTTCTAAAAGTTAGCTATGATGAAGGATTGGAAGAATATTACCTTCTTCCCCTTTCTTATCTTGAAAAAGAAAAAGCGGAATACCTCCAGCGTGAAATGCCGCAATCCGTTTTACTTAAAGTTCATTCTGATAACCAGAATGGCATTATCTGCGATGCAGTTTATGATACTGCTTTTCATCAAACCTTGTTCCAACTTATTGCCAAACGACGAATGATTAGAGGTGAGCAAGGAACCCTTCGAGCCTATCCCGGTAAATATTTCCGAAAATTAAGAAGAAAGGCTTCGACCTTTAAAAATTCCAGATTAATGGGAGTTGATCAAAGTAATTCCTCAATCATTTACGAAAAGGATGTCGTTCTTAAATTATTCCGCAAACTGGATGAAGGGGTTAACCCTGATTTAGAGGTGGGGAAATATTTAACCGAAGAGGCCAATTATACCAACATTCCTCCTTTCTCCGGAGCAATCGAGTTTCAACAAAATGACCACTCAGTCATTACCCTGGGTATTTTATATCCATTTATCCAAAGTGTAGGAAATGGCTGGACCTATTCACAAGATACCCTGGGACGTTATTACGAAAGGGTTCTTTCTAGAATAGGCGAACTGGAAAAGATACCATCTCTCCCGGACTCTCTTTTTGATAGATTAGAGCAAGATATTCCGGAAATCTTTCAGGAGCTAATCGGTACTCCCTATATTGAGATGATCAGCCTTCTGGGTAAAAGAACGGCAGAACTTCACCTGGCATTAGCTCAGCCCAGTGAAAATCAAGATTTTAGACCAGAATCCTTTTCTACCCTTTATCAGCGTGCTCTTTATCAATCTATCCAGACTTCAGTTAAAAGAACATTTCAGGATTTAAGAAAAAATGCCAGGCAGCTTCCGGAAGATCTCCAAGATGAACTGAATCAAATATTGACAAACGAAACCCGAATATTACAATATTGCAAGATGCTTCTTTATAGAAAAATAAAAGGGATGAAAACCAGAATTCATGGAGATTATCATCTTGGACAGGTCCTTTATACCGGAAACGATTTCTATATTATTGATTTTGAAGGCGAACCAACCCGGCCACTGGGGGAAAGAAGATTAAAACGTTGTCCTTTGAAAGATGTTGCCGGAATGCTCCGTTCTTTTCATTATGCTGCTTTTGCTCCCTTGATACAACAAGATACTTCAGGAGATTATAAAACGCTTGAACCATGGGCAAACTTATGGACACACTACATCAGTAAGGTATTTTTAAAAGCTTATCTGGAACCATTTCAAGAGAATTTATTCTTGCCCGAAAAAAAGGAACAATTACCTCAATTGCTAAAAGTCTATCTTCTGGAAAAGGCGGTTTATGAAATAGGTTATGAGATGAATCATCGGCCCAATTGGCTGCCGATCCCATTTAAAGGCATTTTATATGAATTAGGAGGGATTAATGAAGAAAAATAAACCCTATCAGATGGAATATTTTACCTTATTTAGTAAAGATGATATTTATCTATATCAAGAAGGAACACATTACCGATTATATGAAAAATTAGGAGCACATCTGACAAAATTCAAAGAGAAAGAGGGCGTGTACTTTGCCATATGGGCTCCCAATGCCCAATCAGTTGCTGTTATCGGAGATTTTAATCAGTGGCAATCCAATTCCCATTTGTTAAAGCAAATACATTTTGGCAGCGGCATATGGGAAGGCTTTATTTCCGAAATTGAAAAGGGAATGCGTTATAAATTCCACATAAAATCGCGGCATAGGAGTTACCAGGTTGATAAAGGTGATCCTTTTGCCTTTTACTGGGAAAAACCACCTAAAACGGCATCAATCATATGGGACTTAGATTATCACTGGCAAGACCAATCCTGGATGAGTCATCGAAAAGAATATAATGGCTTAAACCGGCCTTTTTCGGTCTATGAAGTGCATTTAGGTTCCTGGCGACAACAACTTGATCCGACCAATGGTTCTCTGGATTACCGAAAATTAGCCCCTATCCTAGCAGATTATATGAAGCAGGCTGGTTTTACCCATGTTGAACTGCTTCCAATTATGGAACATCCTTTTTATGGCTCCTGGGGTTATCAAACTCTGGGGTATTTTGCCCCAACCAGCCGTTACGGCTCCCCCCAGGATTTCATGTATTTTGTTGAATATCTTCATCAACAAGGAATCGGTGTCATTCTCGATTGGGTCCCTTCCCATTTCCCCGGCGATGAGTACGGACTGGTTTATTTTGACGGTACCCATCTTTATGAACACGCCGACCTACAGAAAGGTTTCCATCCTGACTGGCACAGCTACATTTTTAACTATGGAAGAAATGAGGTTAAAGAATTTTTAATCAGCAGCGCTCTTTTCTGGTTAGAAAAATATCATATTGACGGCCTGCGGGTAGATGCTGTTGCCTCCATGCTTTATTTGGACTATTCCCGAAAAGAGGGTGAATGGATCCCCAATCAATTTGGGGGTAGAGAAAATCTGGAAGCAATTGATTTCATTAAAAAATTAAATGAAGCCATCTACCAAAATTTTCCAGATGTTCAAACCATTGCCGAAGAATCTACCGCCTGGCCGATGGTCTCCCGCCCTCTCTATTTAGGCGGCCTGGGATTTGGAATGAAATGGAATATGGGCTGGATGCATGACACCCTGTCCTATTTTTCCGAAGACCCTCTCTTCCGTAAATATCATCATCAACAACTGACCTTCAGTCTCCTGTATGCCTTCAATGAAAATTTCGTCAGCTCTCTTTCTCATGATGAGGTCACGCACGGGAAGAAATCTTTATTGGAAAAAATGCCCGGAGACGATTGGAAAAAATTTGCCAATTTACGTTTACTATTTGGTTATATGTTTGCCCATCCAGGAAAACAATTGCTTTTTATGGGAGGAGAATTTGGACAAAGAAAAGAGTGGGATCATGACACCAGCCTTGATTGGCATTTACTTGATTACCCTCCTCATCAAGGAATCTTTAACTGGATTAAAGATTTAAATTATTTTTATAAAAATGAGAAAGCCCTCTTCCAATTCGACTTTGAAGCCCAGGGATTTGAATGGATCAACGCTGATGATCCGGAACATTCTGTGCTGATTTTTCTAAGAAAGGGTGAAAAAAAAGATGACCAGGTCCTGGTTATCTGTAACTTTGTACCGGTCCCCTGGTATCATTACCGCGTTGGGGTGCCGAGTAAAGGAATATGGGAAGAAAGATTAAATAGCGATGCCATTACTTACGGCGGGAGCGGACAGGGAAATCTCGGCTCTATGAAAACAACACCAACCCCCATTCATGGAAAAGATTATTCCCTTTCCCTTACCTTACCTCCTCTGGGTATCCTTTTTCTAAAAAAGAGAGTGTAAACAATATGGATCCAAAGCAAAAAAAATATATTTGTATTCATGGCCATTTCTATCAACCATCCCGGGAAAACCCCTGGTTAGAAGATATTGAATTACAGGATTCTGCCTATCCCTTTCATGATTGGAATGAAAAAATTTCCGAAGAATGCTATAAAGGGAACAGCAATTCGCGCATTCTGGATAAACAAGGGAATATTATTAAAATTGTCAATAATTATTCAAGTATTAGCTTTAATTTTGGCCCTACCCTTCTCTCCTGGATGGAGAAACATCAGCCTGAAATTTATCAAACTGTTTTAGAGGGAGACAAAATAAGTCAGAAACGTTACCACGGCCATGGTTCTGCTATTGCCCAAGTCTACAATCATATCATTATGCCGCTAGCCAATGACCGGGATAAATATACCCAGATTTACTGGGGTATTAAAGATTTCCAGACCCGCTTCCGCCGGTATCCCGAGGGGATATGGTTATCGGAAACAGCGGTCGATTATCGAACCCTGGAAATCATGGCTGATTTGGGGATTCAGTTTACCATCCTTGCCCCTCATCAAGCTAAAAAAATTCGTAAAATGGAAGAAAATACCCCCTGGCAAGAAGTCAATCAAACAAGCCTTAATACTAAACAGCCTTATGTATGTCATCTTCCTTCGGGGAAATCAATTAATCTTTTTTTCTATAATGGTTCCATTTCCCACGAAGTTAGTTTTGGAGATATTTTAAGTAATGGTGAAAAACTGGCCAATCGGTTGCTCATTACATTTTCCCAGGATAATAGTCAAACGGAATTAGTCCATATTGCCACCGATGGAGAAACTTACGGTCATCATCATCGCTTTGGTGATATGGCTCTGGCTTATTGCTTACATTACATTGAAGAAAACAAACTGGCCACTATCACCAATTACGGAGAATACTTAGAATTTCACCCACCCGACCATGAAGTGGAAATTGTGGAAAATAGCTCCTGGAGCTGTTCCCATGGAATTGAACGATGGCGAAGTGATTGTGGCTGTTATTGCGGTATACACCCTGACTGGCAGCAAAAATGGAGAAAACCCTTAAGAGAAGCGATGGACTGGTTAAGAGACCAATCCATTCAAATCTTTGAGCAAGAAGCCTCTGCCTATTTTAAAGATGTATGGCAGGCAAGAAACGAATATATTTCAATTGTTTTAAATCGAAATCCAGACCATATCGAATCTTTTTTGCAAGAATACAGTTCCCATCCACTTAATTCAGAAGAAAAAACTAAAGCATTAACATTATTAGAGATGCAGAGAAATGCTATGCTTATGTATACCAGCTGTGGTTGGTTTTTTGATGAAATTTCCGGTATCGAAACCATTCAAATCCTGCAATATGCTGCCCGCTGTATTCAGCTTATTCAAAGATTTGCCAATCATTCTCCAGAAGAAAAATATTTAAAAATACTGGAACAGGCTCCCAGCAATATTTCCCGTTATCAAAACGGAGCCAAAATTTACCAGTTATTGATTAAACCGGCAATAATTGATTTAATAAGAGTAGCAGCCCATTATGCGATATCTTCTCTCTTTGACGGTGACCAAAAAAGTATTTTTTGTTATCAAATCAACCAAAGAAAAATAAATCGCCTGGAGAACGGTAAATTAAAAATAGCTATCGGGCAGGCGAATATTCGATCAGAAATTACCTGGGAAGAAGACAAAATCAGTTTTGCCGTCCTCCACTTAGGAGACTACAACGTTAATGGCGGAGTACGAAGTTATATGGATAAAAAAGCTTATGATATCATGCAAAATGAAATCATTAAAGCCTTTGATCGAGGCGATGTGGCAGCTATCGTCCGGTTAATGGACCAGCATTTCGGGACAAACAGCTATTCACTCTGGTATCTGTTTAAAGACGAGCAAAGAAGAGTGATTCGGGAAATCATGAATCTCAATCTCGAACAAATCAATACTAATCTTCACCAGATTTATATGGATAATTATACCATGATGAATTTTTTAAACCAGTTAAATATTCCTATTCTTCAACCGTTTTCTTCTATTGCCGCATACGAAACCAACCAAGAGTTACTGGCTTTATTTTCTCAGGAAGTCATTGATCTCGCAAAATTAGAGAAATTAGTCCAGGAAGCGCAGGATTGGTCTATTACCCTTGATCATGCTACTTTAGGATTTAAAATAAGTAACTGGGTTAATCAATCTTTAGATAATTTAAATGTGAATTTAAATAGCCTGAATAAGATCATTCAAATCATCAAAGTCCTCAATCTTTTAAAACCACTTGCTTTACAGCTGCATCTATGGAAAGCCCAGAATATTTACTTTGAAAAGTATCAACAGGAAGAAATGAAAGCAATTCAGAAAAAAGCCGCACAAGGTGATGAAAAAAATCAAAAATGGCTATCCCAATTTAAACAATTAGGTTATATTCTCAATGTTGAGGTATCTTTACAATAAAAATAACCCTGACTGCTTATCGAATTCAATTAAATCATTTTCCTGTCGCCCTCATTTTCGTTAATAAGGAGTATCCGTAAAAATGAAAGAAAGATACAGCGGTATTTTAATGCATATTTCTTCTTTACCATCAGAATATGGTATTGGGGATTTAGGACCACACGCCTATCAATTTGTCGATTTACTCGCTCAAAATAAACAGCGTTTTTGGCAAATTCTACCTTTAAACCCGACAGAACAACAACACGGAAATTCCCCTTATCATTCCTTTGCAACTTTTGCCGGTAACCCCCTTTTTGTCAGCCCTGAGCTGCTCTATCAAGATGGTATTCTTAAAAAAGAAGAAATAATTAATTATTCCTTACCCCAAAAAAAAGATATCGATTTTAACCAGGTTTATTCTCTCAAAAACAAGCTTTTTGATAAAATCTTTCAGCGATTTACCAGATTTGCCTTATACCAAGAAGATTATCAGGAGTTTTGTCAACAAAATTTATTCTGGCTGGAAGATTACGCCCTTTTTCAATCGCTCAAGTCCTATTTTCAGGGAAAATCATGGAACCAGTGGCCCCCGGAAATTAAAAATCGACACCGGGAAACGATTCAAAAATTAAAGAAGAAACTCGCAGAAGAAATGAATCGCGAAAAGATTTTACAGTTCCTCTTTTTTCATCAATGGAGTCAATTAAAAAATTATTGTCAGAAAAAAAATATTAAAATAATCGGCGATCTGCCTATTTACGTCACCTATAACAGTATGGATGTCTGGTGCCATCCTCAACTTTTCAAATTAAGTCAGGATAAGGAGCAAATTTATAAAGCAGGGGTCCCGCCGGATTATTTCAGTAAAACTGGTCAACTCTGGGGAAATCCAGTCTATCAGTGGAAAGAACATCATAAAGAAAAATATACCTGGTGGATTCAGCGAATTAAACAACATCTTCAAATGGTCGATCTTTTAAGGATTGACCACTTTCGGGGATTAATTACCTACTGGGAAGTGCCTTTTAAGGAAAAGACAGCTATTCCCGGTCATTGGGTAACGGCTCCCACAGAAGGCTTTTTAGCTCATATCATCCATCAATTCCCCACTGTTCCCTTTATTGCTGAAGATCTGGGTGATATTACCGAAGATGTCAAAGCAATAATAAAAAAATGGCATTTCCCTGGAATGCGAGTCTTGATTTTTGCTTTTGGTGATGATTTTCCTTGCAGTATTCATCTTCCTCACCATTATGAGCTTAATTGTGTGGTCTATACCGGAACCCACGATAATAATACGATTCAAGGATGGCAGTCCGAA
>CAYTVM010000020.1:0-11368 GCA_964441685.1 uncultured Atribacterota bacterium
TTATCAGAGAGATATAGAAAAGATACAATATATATTTCTAAGCAATCTTAAAACTTCAACCAGTGGAATAATTAAAAAAATTCAAATAGAACTTTTATTGGAACATACCTTACAGAGTCAGCAGGAAGAAATCTATACCGCTTTACATTTTTGCAATATTTTAAAAGTTAGCGGCATAGAAGACATTAGAAATTTAGCCGGTCAAACCTTGGTAAAATTAATGCCTTGCTTATCTTTTGAACAGAGGAACGATATAGCCATTGAATTATTACGGGCTTTAGAAATGGAAGATTATCAATTTACTAAATATATTCCTTACTATTTAGGTCAATTAATACTTTATCTTACACCAAATGAATTAGAGGAACTTATTGATGATTTAATGGAAAAAATTAAACAATCAGATCCCAAATTAAGCTCGTTACTGCTTAGAACAGTGGGTATAGCCATTACTAATTATCCTAAATACCGAGAAAAATTTTCAGAAAAAGAGAAAACGTATGAAAACAGACTTAACAAGATGATAGGTATCCTTTTAAATGGTTTTGTACATTATAATTTAAAAGTTAAACAGGCAGCCTTTAGAGTTATCGGTAAGGAAATATTCGGCTCAAAATATCTTAGTTTAGAGGAAAAAAACCACATATTTCAACTGATTGCTAAAAAAATTCTTACTCTGTTAACTCCTGTAAATAAAGAAGGTTTGATGTTTTTAATAAATTCTACCGGACTTAATTATATATATAAATTTATCTCTGATTATAATTTTTATAAAGGGAGTATAAAACTCGAAACCCCAAAAAAAATAGCTTTCTTTCCAGGAGCTTTTGACCCATTTTCCTTAAGCCACAAAGAGATTGTAAAAGCAATAGAAGCACTCGGATTTGAAATATATTTAGCAGTTGATGAATTTTCCTGGTCCAAAAGGACTCAGCCGCACCTCTTCAGAAAGAATATAATAAATATTTCTATTGCCGATGAACTTAATGTATATTTATATCCTGAAGATTTACCGGTTAATATTAGCAATCCAGATGATTTAAAGGTTTTAAGGGAAAATTTCCCCTTTTCCGAGGTTTATATTGTAGTAGGTAGGGATGTTGTATCAAATGCATCTGCTTATCAAAAAAATCAAAGAGAAAATTCTATACATACTTTTTCTCATATTATTTTTGATAGAAGAACTACACATACTGCTAATGAGAAGGAAAGAATGGTGGTTCAAAAAGCTATTAAAGAAATTAAAGGAAAAACTATAAAACTTAATCTTATCCCTTGTTATGAAGAAATAAGTTCGAGTCAAATAAGAAGTAATGTTGATGAAAATAGAGATATTTCCAGACTTATTGACCCTTTGGCACAGAAATATATTTACGAAAATAATTTATACCAAAGAGAACCACAATATAAGAGTGTAATACAAACCATCTCTATTGATGTGCAGATAGTTGAAAATATTACTTCGGATTTAATAAAAGAACTTTTCCAGAAAATACTTTATAAATATAATCGAAATGAAGTATTTAAAAAGTTAGTCGAATTTACCCATAAAGTAAATCCGAAAATTTTATTATTACGTGATGTTCGCCATAATGGAATGATATTGGGTTTTTCAGCCTTTCATTGGGTTCGTTCAAATGTTCTTTTCCAAGAGTTTAAAGATAACTTAATATCTGAGTATATCAGGGAAAATGCAGTTGGCCGCACTATAGTTATTGACGGTATTTTCACCATAAATGATATGGAAAATAAATCAGAACTTGAAAACCTTGAACAGGTTATTCTTACCGAAACCCTTTCTTTTTGTGTAGAGAAAGATTACAATTATACGATATTTAGAAATGTATTAAAAAATTACCCGTTAGCTTCTTTAAACGAAAACTTAGAACTTATGGGATTTTATAACTTACCCTTCAGTAATAAAGATATGCCAGTATTTGTAGTGGATATGAGCAAACCCTGTATCATTAATCTAGATACCGAGTCAATTATAAAGGAACCTTTCTGCCAGAATATAAACATTAAAAAATCCGTTATTGTATCTCGGAAGAGATTATTAAAATCATTTACTGCTATTTATCCTGGAAATATTGTTTTACCATTTAATATAAATTTAATTAACCAGACTATTGTAAAGAAAATTTGTAAGATAAACGATGTTTCGACAAAGCCCCTAACGCCTCGAGTTTTAGGAAGGTCAATGTGTGTGCCTTTCGGAAAAATACTGTATAAGATGATAGTGCCCAATACTGTAACCAAATTTCTACATACGGAAAAAATATTTAATTCTGATATAAAAAGTTTTAATATTGGTGCCTTTTCCAATTATATGAGTTTAGAAAATCAGGTTAAGATGATTAATTCATTTGATATGCCTGTCATTCTTGTTGATGATTATTTACATAAAGGGTATAGAATCAAGACCCTTGAGCCCCTATTTAAAAAATATGATATCAAAGTTAAAAAAATCATTTTGGGAGCACTATCAGGTAGTGGAAAAGAGATAGCATCACTATTAAATAGAGATGCTGATTGTGCCCATTTTATTCCCAATCTCAGGCTCTGGTTTAATGAAAGCGAATTATATCCTTTTGTTGGTGGAGATGCATTAATGCGAAAAATAAGGACTCAGGGAAATTTAGTTCGATCTATTAATCGGATATTACCCTATACTTTCCCTTCATTTTTTAAAAATGTTTCTGCAAAGGCCATCTATAATTTTTCCGAAGTTTGTATTGAAAATGCTTTAAATATATTAGAAGCTCTGGAAAACGAATACCAAATAATTCAACAAAGAAAATTGACTTTAGATCATTTGGGAGAAGTGATTATTTATCCCCGATATCCTGACCAGGGAGAAGATATGGATTATAATTTAAATCTTAGTCCCTCTCATTATTTAAAAAATAGCCTTGAACTTTTACAGCGAACCAAAGGAATAGCAGACATAAAAATGTAAATTGGAAGAAAACAGTATTTAGTATATAGTAAGGAATAGCGTATAGCGTTTAGCGTTTAGGGGTGGGTAGCGAGTGAAAGCGAGATAATATATTGTGAAAAACAGTAATGAATAAAAGTAATGAGTAATAAATTTCAGGTTTCAAGTTACAAATTTGATAAAAAAAGTAGAGGCGTATTGCATGCGCCCTCAATGATTAATATAAACCCAATATAACTAACAATTCCAAAATTACTATAAAATTACTTATAACATTCTGTTGTATTTCTATACGCTAAACGCTATATACTCTGCGCTAAAAAAATATTTTTTATTTACTCTCCTCTGGAGGGAGAGGGTTAGGGTGAGAGGGAAAAATTAAAGATGTTCTTTTATAAATTAAAAGATAAAATATTAATTTCCCAATCGGAATATGATGAATTAAATGGAATATCTGAAGGCGAAGCCAAAAAGAGCAAAGGAATAATTTATATTCTTAAAAAAGTAAACCCTTTAAAATCAAGAAGAAGTTTTTGTATTTCCGATTCCTCTCTTATTTTTTTAAAAGAAGAGGGTATACACCTACTTCAAAAATCCAGGAAGATTGATTATAATTTACCTCCATGGCTTACAGAAAGAATAAAAGAAAAAAGAGTGAGTTCACTTAATACCAAATATCCTAATTGGAAAGGTGTATTAACCTATGAATTGCCTTCGCGGTGGAAAGTTAATATTATCGGATTGGGAGATGTAGGAGGGGCTATCCTTACCGGTTTAAGATTATTGGGAGGAAGATATATTAAATCTCTCGGAATATATGATAAAAATGTAAATGTAATGAAGAGATGGGAATTGGAGGCAAATCAGATCTTTTCTCCTTTTACTACTCAGAAATTTCCCGAGGTTCACCGAATAAGAGAGGGAAATATTTTTGATTGTGATATGTTTGTATTTTGTGCAACTATAGGAGTTCCTTCTTTGAGAGAAGAACAAGAAGATGTGAGAATGAGGCAATTTGAAGGAAATTCTAAGATAATCTCTGATTTTGCCCAAAAAGCTCGGGAAAAATCGTTTAAGGGGATATTTGCAATTATCTCAGACCCGGTAGACTTATTATGCAAAGCTGTTTTTCTGGCCAGTAATAAAAATACAAGTAGAGAATTTGACTATAAAGGATTAGCAGCAGATCAGATAAGGGGGTATGGATTAGGAGTAATGTATGCCCGGGCAGTCTATTATTCAAAACAAAATACTAAAACTGCTGACTATGTTCGAGTAGGCAAAGCCTTTGGTCCCCATGGCCAGGGCTTGATAATTGTTAACAGCTTAAAAAAATATGATGAAAATCTTTCAGAGATACTTACCGATCAAACCGTAAAAGCAAACTTGGAAATAAGGAAGACTGGTTTTAAACCTTATATAGCTCCCGCCTTATCTTCCGGGAGTCATCCCCTGATTGCCACCATGAGTGGGAAATGGCATTATAGTGCAACTTTTATGGGAGGCGTATTTATGGGGGCGAAAAATAGACTGCTTAAATCAGGAACTGAAATTGAAAGGTTAGATCTTCCGGTTAACTTAATAGAGAAAATTAAAGAAAGTTATCAGAAATTGGGTAATATTCTATAAACTTTATCTTGATAGAGGGAATTATTTTATGGATACTATTTGTATGATTATACCAGGAAAAATATCAGATAGTTTTGCTGAGATTGTTAAAAAAGCCACGGAAAATTATCAACTAAAAATTATAAAGACTATTCACGATTTTCCCGTTGATTTACGAAATAAAAATATTATATTTGCAATTGAATTAGATGAATGTGGATTTAATATTCTTCTATTTGAAATGCTTTTAAAATTAAAGGAAAGAGGAGATCATTCCCTTTTGGATTCAAGAGCCGTAATTATCATTCAAAGTTCGAGTGAATTATTTACCAAGAGCACCGCTCAAAAGATAGTCTTTTTAACCAATCAGATGGGATGTAGATTTCCCGGTCATCCAGTTGTAGAAGCCACTTATAATCTTGATAATTTTATTACCTGGCAAAAAACATATAACCTGCCTCTTGTAGAAATTTATCAAGAAAAAATTAAAGAATTAGTGAAAAGATTAATGGGGGAGGACTTAAAATTAATTAATAAACCGAAGATACTTGTACTGCATTCGAGTTTACTTAAGACATCTAATACTCTTATGCTTTGGAAAATGGTAAAAGAAGATCTTAGCGAAGAAGATATAAGAGAATTCCATGTAGAAAATGGAACCGTGGTAGACTGCAGGGGGTGTTCTTACAAGACCTGTATTCATAATAGTGAAGAAAAAAGCTGTTTTTATGGGGGGGTTATGGTTAAGGAAATTCTTCCCGCAATAGAAGGAGCCGATTGCGTAATTTGGTTATGCCCCAATTACAATGATGCAATATCCGCAAAGCTTATGGCGGTTATTAACAGGATGACTGTGCTTTATAAGAGGGTGGAATTTGGGGATAAAACTTTATTTTCCATTGTGGTTTCCGGAAATTCAGGAAGTGATTGTGTAGCCAAACAGTTGATAGGGGCTTTAAATATTAACAAAGGATTCAGACTGCCTCCTTATTTTGCTCTAACAGCTACGGCCAATGACCCAGGGGCAATAATAGATGTCTTGGGAATAGATCAAAAAGCAAAAAAATTTGCTGAAAACATAAAAAGAGAAATCAAAAAATAATATAGAGAAATTTCATTTTTATTATGCAGAAAAAAAATATAAAAAATTTTAAATTAAAGGAATTACAAGAAGAAGTTAAATGTTTAGGAGAACAAAAATATAGAGCAAATCAATTATTTAATTTGCTCTATAAAAAAGGCATTGAAGAATTCGGAGATATGTTGACTCTCCCGATATCATTTAGAGATTTACTTCAAAAAAAATTTTACATAGACAAGATAAAATTAGCAAATTTAACTAAATCAAAAGATCAAACCGAAAAATATTTATTTAAATTAGAAGATGGAAATTTAATTGAAAGTGTTATTATATTTTCTGGCAAAAGAGTGACTGAATGTATATCTTCACAAGTTGGTTGTAGATATAACTGTTTGTTTTGCGAAAGCGGTAAGAAAGGTTTTACCAGAGACCTTACGGTTGGCGAGATTTTAAATCAAGTTTTATTTGTAAAGAAAAAAAAGAAATCTAATCCCAATAATATTGTATTTATGGGTATTGGGGAACCTTTAGACAATTATGATAATGTTGTCAAAGCTATCTGTATATTAAACTCTAAAGATGCATTTGATATTGGAGCAAGAAAGATTACTGTTTCTACCTGTGGGATAATACCAGCCATAAAAAGATTACAAGAGTATAATTGGCAGATAGAGTTATCAGTTTCCATGCACGCCCCAGAAAACAAATTAAGGTCCTATCTGATGCCGGTAAACAATCTGTATCCATTACCTGATTTAATAGTAGCGTGCAAAAATTATACGGTTAACACTAATAGACAGATTACTTTTGAATACATTTTAATTAAGGGAGTGAATGATTCATTAGATTATGCAGATAAATTGGCTAAACTAATTAGGGGATTTAATTCTAAAGTAAATTTAATTACTTTTAACCCTACCCCCGATTCTTTGCTGCAAGCATCCAGTTCTCCCCATATTCAATCTTTTAAAGATAAATTAATTACTAAGGGAATTCCAACAACTATAAGAATATCAAAAGGTGAAGACATCTCTGCTGCTTGCGGACAGCTAAAGAACCTGCATCTAAAATAAGTTTAAAGATGTTAATTATAATAATTCTCTTCCACACTAATCCTTCCCGTATATTTCCCACACCGAAACGCTAAACGCTATACGCTCTACGCTATGCTCCACGAGATACGAATTTTTCTTGACTTTATAAACATATCTGATATACTTTTAACGAAGATAATGTTGACTAACGGGCCCATAGCTCAGTTGGTAGAGCAACCGGCTCATAACCGGTCGGTCCCTGGTTCGAATCCAGGTGGGCCCACCAAAATTGTTAGTTATTAATAATGAAGGCAGTGTGGAATTTATGGAAAAGCATAAAATTATAAAAATACAAAATTTTTGTTGAACCTTACTTCTTTTAAATAAGAAGTAAGGTTTTTTTATTTTAATGGCCTTTACAACTATGAAGAAAGGAGAAATAAGTTATTGGCAGAAGAACAATATATGATTCTTTTAGAATTACAGAAAATTGATATTAATATCTATGAAGAAGAGAAAAAGAAGAGAAGCTTACCTTTAATGACAGATGAGATTATCAATAAAATTCAGGAGCTGAAAGATAGTTTAAAAAATAAAAATGAAAATTATAAGAATTTACAGATTAAATTAAAAAGAAAAGAATTAGATTTAGCTGAAAAATCTACTAAAATTAAAAAACATCAGGAAGATTTGTATGGAGGAAAAATATCTGATATCAAAGAGCTTAAACAGATTCAGAAGGTAATATCCAGCTATAAAGAAGAAAAAAATGGTATTGAAGAAGAAATATTAGACTTGATGGAAGAAATGGAAGATCTTAATAAATCAATTTATAATCTCAATGAAGATTTGAAATGCAAAGATGAAGATTTTAAAAAATGCAAAGAAAAAATAGATCTGGCGATGTTAGCAATTGAAAAGAAGACAAATTCTTTAAATATCAAAAGAGGAGAGATATTAAGTAAAATAACCGATGACCATCTTTTAAAAGAATATGGATTTTTAAGAAAAGAGAAAGGCGGAAGGGTCATTGTAGAAGTTGATGGTTCTATATGTCCAGGCTGTTATCTTGACCTTCCCAGTGATGTTATCTATCAATTAGAAAAGAATCGAAAGATAATAATTTGCCCCAATTGCAGCCGAATTCTCATTTGGAAAGATTAATTGCTAGTGTAAACTTTAGTGCGATAATTAGATAAAAAGGTTATGCTTATATCTTTTCTCCGCTTTTCCCTTATCTATTTTTTTCTCTTTCTAAACTCGATACGCGATAGTATATACTCGATACTTTCTTTTAAGTTAATTGACTTTATTGTGTTAAAATGATATTTTAAAATTGAAAAAAGAATATTTGATAAGTAGACTAGGTAATCGCGGAAGAAACACTGTTTCTTTCGAGGAAAGTCCGAGCTCCATCGGGCAGAGTGCTGGGTAACCCCCAGTAAGGGTAACCTTAAGGAAAGTGCTACAGAAAGTACACAGCCGAGCACCCAATCCTGAAATTAAATAAAAAAAATATTAAATCTGAAAAGTAAAAAACCGATTTATTAGGGAGTAAATTAAATCTCATGATTGAGTGCTCGGTAAAGGTGAAAAGGCAGGGCAAGAGCCTACCAGTTGTTAGGTGACTAACAAGCTTAGCAAACCCCACTCGGAGCAAGACCAAATAGGAAGAGTTGTGGTGGCCCACTGAATCTTCGGGTAGGTCGCAAGAGGTGTAAGGCAACTTACATCCTAGATAGATGATTACCACCCTTATAATTTTATAAGGGGACAGAACTCGGCTTATACGGTCTACTTGTCAAAATTGACAGATAGAAAGACACACAATAGAATATTTTATTGTGTGTCTTTCTTTATTCTTTTTGCTTCAAAGATCACCCCGTTAAAGACCAATATTTAACCTGTTCCTTAATTTCCCTCAAAATACGATAAAAAATAGTGTATCCATGATAAGAAACACGCTAAATAAGCGGTATTTTCAAAATATTTAAAAAAAATTAAATTATTTTCAAAAAAAAAGAGGATTTTTCGAAAAAATGTAGTATAGTATAAATAGTGGAGTAAAGTGGAGTAAAGTGGAGGATATAATATAAAGGAGATTTTATGTTTTTAGGACAGTATGAGCACATTATCGATGAAAAGGGAAGATTGATCGTGCCAGCAAAATACCGTGAATCTTTAGGTGATAATTTTATTATTACTTTTGGTCTTGATACTTGTCTTTTTGTATATCCTCTTGAAGAATGGAAAACTCTTTCTGAAAAAATGAAGTTACTCCCCTTGGGACAGAGAGATACCCGAGCATTTAAGAGAATATTATTTTCTCGAGCTACCGATTGCACCGTAGATAATCAAGGTAGAGTCATTATTGTGAAATATTTGAGAGATTATGCCCAGATTAATAAAGAAATTATGGTTATCGGGGTTTTAGATAGGATAGAAATCTGGAGTAAAGATGTATGGCAAAAATACTTTAAAGAAGTTGAAAGTTCATATGAAGATATTGCCGAAAGAATATACGAACAAGAAGGCTAATCCATGGCAAATTCCTTTCACATTCCTGTGTTAACAAAAGAGATCTTAAATTATTTAAACTTAAAGAAAGGAGGTGTTTATATCGATTGCACATTAGGGGGTGGAGGGCACTCCAAAGCTCTTTTGGAAAAGATTTATCCTCATGGTTTGTTGATCGGCATGGACCAGGATATAGAAGCAATTGAAACAGCAAGGGAAGAATTAAAAAGTTACATTGATAAAGTAAAAATAATTAAAGGAAATTTTAAAAATTTAGAGGAAATTCTATCGAATATAAAGATTGAAACAGTTTCGGGGATAATTTTTGATTTGGGAGTGTCCTTTCACCAATTAAAAGATAAAGACCGAGGATTTAGTTTTAAAGAAGATAGCCATTTAGATATGCGTATGGACTTAAATCAAGAATTTAACGCTGATATTTTGATTAATAGTTATTCTGAAAAAGATTTAGCTGAAATATTTGAAAAATATGGAGAAGAACGATTTTCCAAGAGAATTGCCCGTTTAATTGTAATAGAACGAAAAAAGGAACGCATTAATACAACCAAGCAGTTGGCAGATTTAGTAATAAGATCTCTTCCCAGGATTAAAAAGAGGCATACCTGGAGAATACATCCCGCCACCAGGGTATTTCAGGCTATTAGGATTGAAGTAAATCAGGAACTTAAAGCCTTAGAAAAAGGGCTGAATCAGGCCATTAGAATGTTGGAGAATAAGGGAAGAGTATGTGTAATTTCTTATCATTCATTGGAGGATAGAATAGTTAAACATCAATTTAAAGAAGTAGAGAGGGAAGGTAAAGACAAAAGAAATTATGGATTAAAGATTATTACAAAAAAACCAATTTATCCTTCTTCGGAGGAAGTAGAGTACAATCCTAAAGCAAGAAGCGCTAAATTAAGAGTGGCAGAGAAAATAATATCTGTATCTTAATTCGTTAGTTAGTTACCTAGGGAGCTTAACCTCATGTCAAAAACTGTCAACTAAAATCTGTCTTTATTACTTATCGACTAACTGACTATTTACTATCAATTTAAAGTAAAAGGGTGATAAAAATGAGAGGGAACGGTGCTATAAATTCTTTTAATTGTGAAAGTAAGAATGCCTTAATTATTCTTGGATCATTTTTACTATTAATAATCTTTGTTACTTCGGTAGTCATTTTTTATATTTCTAATAACATTATATTGACCGAATTGGGATACAAATTAATAAAGTTGGAAAATGATAAAATAGCCTTAGAGGAAGAAAATAAAAAACTTGAACTTACATCGGAGGTTCTTTCCGCTTTCGATAGAATTGAAAAAATTGCTTATAATCATTTAGGAATGATTAGACCAAAAGAAGTTAAATTTATTGCTTTAAATACCACTTCCAAGACTAATTCCGGAAATGAAAATATCGGAGCAATCAGTAACAATGATGAAAAGGAAAAGAATTTTTGGGCTAGTTTGGACCTAAATAGAATAAATGATTTGATTTTAGGGGCATTGAAATAATATACTTGTAGCAATCTAGGTTAAAGAGGGCGGGAATAGTTGTTACTTACCAAAGAAAAAAAAGAACGTATTATTTTTTTATTTATAATATTTATCATTCTTTTTTTATCATTAATTTATAGATTATATAACATTCAGGTCATTCAACGTAATAAATTTGAAGAAATTGCCCAACAAGAACACCTCACTTCTTTTTCTATCGAGGGAGAACGAGGTAATATTTATGATAGAAATTATAAAAAATTAGCCGTGAATATTAATGTGCAATCTTTATTTGCCATTCCTCCTAAAATTGAAAATCCTCAAGAAACTGCCCGGAAAATATCTTCAATTCTGGATTTAAAAGTAAAAGATGTACTAGAAAAAATAAACCAGAAAAAATCTTTTGTGTGGATAGAAAGGAAATTAACAGAAACAGAAGCCGCAGAGATAAAAAAACTAAACTTAGAAGGATTTGATTTCTTAGATGAAAGCAAAAGACATTATCCTAAGAATTATTTAGCTTCTAATTTAATGGGGTTTGTAGGGATAGATAATCAAGGCCTGGAAGGTTTGGAATCATTTTTTGATAAAGACCTAAAAGGGTTGCCTGGTTTAGCAATTTTAGAAAGAGATGCTACAGGAGGCGAGGTACCTCTAAGTATTAAAGAAGCAACTGCTCACAAGGACG
>CAYTVM010000021.1:0-11274 GCA_964441685.1 uncultured Atribacterota bacterium
GAAAGAAGCTATTAGAAATTATGAACTTGGCTTTAAAACAAAAACAAAAGATATTATTCCAACACTTTTTTCAAGTTCTACTATAACGGACGAGGCAGGAGGTATGGCTGGTATTGTTTGCATAGTCAAGGATATCACCAACCGTAAAGAAGCCGAGATGGCCATTATACATGAACAGAACTTATTGCATGCCCTTATGGATAATATTTCAGATTCTGTCTACTTTAAAGACAGGAAAAAAAGATTTATAAGGGTGAATAAGGTGAAAGCAGAACACTCAAAGGTGGCTCCTGAAGAGGTGATCGGGAAGACTGATTTTGATTTTTTCCCTGCGGAAATAGCCAAACAATCTTCAGCAGATGACGATCTCGTCATAAAATCTGGTAAGCCTATTATTGATAAGGTAGAAAAGATTATTTATTCGGATAAAACAGAGTATTGGGTTTCAACTACCAAGGTGCCATGGTATAATAAAGAAGGTAAGATAACCGGGTTAATAGGTATAAGCCGCGGCATCACTGAACGTGTAAGAAACGAAAAACTTCAGCAGGTCTTATTCAATATCTCTAAAGCCGCTAACTCACCCATCTCGCTTGATCAGCTTTATAAGATTATCCATCAAGAACTCGGTAATGTCATCGACACAACTAATTTTTATATTGCTCTGGTCGATGAGAAAGAAGATAAAATCTTTTTCCCTTATCACGTAGATGAGAAAGATGATAATTTCCCTATCATTAACTTTAGCACTGCCAACACCCTTACTGCCTATGTTATAAAAAATGGTCAGGTTCTTCTAAATGATAATAATCAATATAAGGAAATGGTAAAGCAAGGGATATTGTCCCCCTGGGGCAGTACCACCCCTCAGAGCATCTGGTTAGGAGTTCCCTTAAAGATAGAAGATAAAACTATTGGCGTTATGGCCGTCCAGAGTTACACCAATCCCCATCTTTATTCTGAAAAAGATATCGGGCTTTTAGAATTCGTTTCCTCTCAGGCGGCTACTGCTATCGAGCGTAAAAGAACTGAAGAGGCCTTACGTGAAAGCCAGCAAGAATTTGCCAGTCTTTTTATGAATAGTCCCGAAGTTTTAGTATATATGGATGAGAAAGGTACTATCTTAAACATAAATCCCCGTTTTACTGAATTGTTTGGTTATAGCCTGGAAGAGATAAAAGGTAGAAATATTGATAGCGGGATAATTCACATCCCTGGTAAATTGGAAGAAGGAAAGAGATTAACTAAAAGATCATTAAAAGGTTATGTTAATTACGAGACCATAAGGAAAAGGAAAGACGGCACGCTCTTCCCGGTTTCAATATCTGCTTCTAATATAAACATTGATGGGCAGATAAAAGCATTAATAGCCACTTATATTGATATTACTGATCGAAAAATACTGGAAGAAAAGTTGGAAAAATTAGCATATTTTGATGTTCTTACCGGTTGTTATGCCAGAGGGTATGGTCTGAGCCTTTTCGAACAGCAAACAAAGTTAGCCCAGCGCCATAAAACCTCTATCCTATTACTTTATGTTGACTTGGATGGACTTAAATATATTAACGATACCTTTGGTCATAAAGAAGGCGATAAGGCCATAAAAGAGACAGCAAAATTCTTTAAATCTACCTTAAGAGATGTTGATATTGTCTGTCGTATGGGAGGAGATGAATTTCTAATGGTTTTTCCTGATAACTCCCTGAATGATATTCCTATAATTAAAGAAAGGATAACTATCAAATTAGAAGAATTAAATAAAAATCTTAATAATCCCTATAAGATAAGCTTTAGTATTGGTTTTTCCTGCTATAATCCCTCTAACCCTTTATCTATAAAAGAATTAATCAAAATAGCTGATGAGAATATGTATGAAGAAAAAAAAAGAAAAAAAAGAGATCATTAAAAATATTATCAACTTAAGCATTATAGACGTACAGAATTTATTGAAGCAGTTTATCTCTTCACCTCCAGAGGAAATACCAGGCAAGCGAGCTTCTTTAATGAAAAAGACCTTACTGATTTCCTTGACGTCTTATTTCTGGTGATAAAAAGAGTTTACTTTATATTTCTATTTCTTGATGATTTATATCGATGAAGCCTTTTTTAGTTTGACAGTTAAAATATTTTTTCAGCAATATTTCCAATTCTTCTGCTGCTTTCATCACCTTTTCTTTGTTGGTCTGGAATCCATCGATAGGAAAAAAGATATTTTTTGAATTTTCATCAATCTTACCAATATTTGATTGTCTCCAAATCCATCTTCTGGTTCTAATTCTTTTAGAATCAGTGTAGACTAATTCTCCGTTATCCAAAACTTCCACTAACTCTTCTCCCAGAGGGGTAAAGGTTTCTCCCTGCCTGGAAAACCTTATCGCAATTTCTCCTTCAAGGGCATCCAAATCATGGGCTCCCATAGGTAGTATATACTTTAAAGAAATACGGTTTACCAAATCTACTACAGGATTTATAGAAGGTAAGATATTCCCCTTGGAGACTCTTTTTACCATTGCTTCAATTGAACTCATAAATTTATTAGGATTCAGGTTTAATTGATTAAAAGCATCTCTATAGAGTATGATTCCTTGATATTCTTTTAAGTTTACACCTTTAAGGTTATTCTCCACCTTGCTCATTTCATTTTTCATCAGATCATATATTTCTGGAATATTTTGATGATTATTAATCTTGTTTCCTACTACCACACCAAAATATAAATCTGGTAATTTTTCAAATACTTCATCATAAACTTTAAATTTCATGGTCCACTCCACTAAAATACTTTACTTAAAAAAATCTCTAAGCCATGGCTTTTATATTATCTATATATTCCCATTAGCTTATTTCATAGTTTATCTCTTTAAAATAAAAAGTCTCCTTTTAAATAAAGGAGACTTTTTATCGACCGGCATCCCAGTCTAAATTAACAAGCTTATCTTATGATTGTATTATAACTTAGAAGAAGGATTTGTCAATAGTTCAACACTATTTTTTTCCATCTTTATCCTTCTTCGCTCTTGAGAGGAAAAGGCAGGGCGAGGGTGCAGATATTTTCTGTCTCCTGACACGGTCAGACAAAGGAATTGACAGTTGCTATTTCGTGAAGTATATTTGTGTTGTAAGGTTTTAAAATTAATATGAATTACTACGTATTTCGTCTATTAATTGTTAATTGCATAGGAAAATATGCGGAGTTCATATGACCGAGAAAGAATTAATCAGTCAATTGGAGAATGCAAAGAATAACTACATTCTGTGCGCCGGTTAAGCAGAGCGTTTAGTACGTGAAGAAAAAAATCTTGTATATACTATGGAGTAGGAGTATCGATAGGGGAATAAGGGCTGGTAATATAATAAAGTTGATAAAAGTAACTCTATCCAAGATGACTGCTAATTTTTGCTTTTGCCGTTCACAAAGCAATTCAGTCGAAACATCAGATATACACAACCGTTAGGCGAATTGTCCAGCGTAAGAAAAGAAGAGGAGATAGAATGAAATATATTTGTACACTTATAACAGTTGAAGATATTAATATTTCGAGAGAATTCTATGAAAAATTGTTACAACAAAAAGTAAAATATGATTTTGGAGAAAATATTACTTTTGAAGGTGGTTTTGCATTGCATTTAAAATCAGGATTTTCCAAACTAATAAATAGGAAAAGTATTATTAAAGCTAGTAATAGTTTTGAACTTTATTTTGAGTACGATGATGTAGATGTCTTTGTAAAAGATTTGGAAAAAAGAAACATTGAATTAGTTCATGATTTAAGAGAACAACCCTGGGGTCAAAAGGTCGTTCGATTTTATGATCCTGATAAGCATATTATCGAAGTAGGAGAATCAATGGAATTCCTATCATTCCGTTTGGCCAAAGAAGGAAAAACTGTTAAAGAAATATCTAAAATTACTGGTATGCCGACGAATTTTATTATAGAATCTATAAAACAAATAAAGAGTACTTGGCGCAGCGCATAACACAATGCCTATGCGCTTTACTCCCAGGAAGTGTAAAGATGTGCTCAGGTCTGGCAATATGGGGTAAATTTTCATATATTTCAAACATTTCCATAAGTGATATTCTTTTTTACATTTTTAGAAACTCCTCGGTTTTTAATATATAGGCATAACCTGCGGAAAGGGTCTGTGCCGAAGCAAGTTTAATCTGCTCTTGATTTAATATACCTAAGTCCGGTGTACCGGTGGCATCGATAATAAAATCAACATAATAATCTCGATCATGAGCGTCTCGAGCAGCAGATTCACAGCAAAAGTTAGTCATAAATCCCACGATAACCACCCGGAGAACCTTTAGTTTATTTAAAAGATCAGCTAAATCTGTATTAAAAAAAGAATTATACCTATTTTTAATGATTTCCGGTGCACCCTTAATGATGATTAGATCATCTATATATTCTGCTTCTAATGACCCTTTTTTAAATCCTATTTTTGTTGTTTTTCCGCTAAAATCATACATTCTACCGGCATCAGAGCCATCGAGGTTATGTAAATGTCTGATATAAATAATGGGTAGGTTTTTATTTTCAAAAAATCTGATTATTTTATTAATGTTTTCAACGACACTCTCCACATGATTTACTTTTAACCTTGAATGGTTTAAAGAATAAACCTTTTGGACATCTATGACTAATAGAGCAATATTTTTCATCCTATTCTCCTTCCGGTATAACAAAAATGATAATATCTTAATTTATCTTTAAATTATATTATAATATAAAGATAAGGTAATAATCATCTCATATTTTAATTTAAAGAAAAAAAGCTTTTTCAGAGCTACCCCAATTGAATATCCTTCTTAAGAACCTGTTTTATATAGAGATGGAAAACCTTATTCTTCATTTTTTCGTACCCTTCTAGAGTAGACCCCATCTTGTAATTATAATAAGTACCTCTTTAAATTTTATCAAACCTATCTTAAACTATATTTTGGCATTTGTTTCGTAAAGTATTGTAAATTATTTGACAAGAAATAGATTATGTATTAGTATAATAGAAAACGTTTTCTATTAAATAAAAAGAGAAATATTATGAATATAACAATAAAAGAAGTTGCAAAAAAAGCAAACGTTTCCATTACAACCGTTTCCCGTGTATTTAATGGAAATAATGGTGTTTCTCTCAAGACACGTAAGCGTGTATTAAAAGTGATCGAGGAATTGGGATATTCTCCTTCTGCTATGGCAAGTGGTCTAAAGACTAATCTTTCTAAATGTATTGGCATTGCTGTACCAGATGCACTTGGTGACTTTTATGGAGAAATAATAGCCGGTATTGAATCGGTGACAGCAGAGAAAGGATATAACGTTATCATCTCATTAAACCATCGTATTATCAAAGAAGAACTGGTAGGAGTCAATTTTTTTCAGGCGAAAAAGGTTGATGGTGCCATATTGGTCACCACCAGTGGTGATGATGATTATATTCGTTCTCTAATAGAGGGAGGCTATAATATCGTTTTATTGGACAGAGATCCTCACGGTTTACATGTTGATACGGTAAAAATAGATAACTTTGGTGGGGGATATATGGCAACCGAGTATTTATTGAACCTTGGACATTCTTCTATTTTAGTCATTCAAGGAGTACCTTTTATTGATTCTTCTAAAGAACGATTTAATGGATATAAAAGAGCTTTGAAAAATAAAGGAATAAAAATTAAAAGTCAATTTACCCTGAATGGAAATTTTACCGTAGATAGTGGGCATTTAAGTGTAAAAGAATATCTGGATAACTACGGATTAGATTTTAGTGCCATATTTGCCACCAATGATCAAATGGCGATTGGAGCTATTAAAGCTTTGAATGATAAAGGAATATCGGTTCCTGAGGAAGTTTCTATCGTTGGATTTGATGATAGTTATATTTCACCATATATTATTCCACCGCTTACTACCATAAAACAAAGAAGAGTAGAGATGGGTAGAGTAGCGGCCGAGTTACTCTTAGAACGGATAATTTCCGGTCATAAAAAAGGAAGAACTCCCAGACAAGTTATTCTTCCGGTAGAATTAATTAAGCGGGAATCTGCAATTTCTCTTCCTTCAAAGCAGGGGAGGTGATAAATCCGGATAAAAGGTTTTATGCGAATATTAAGTTTGTTTTAAGAAAGAAAAAAGTATAAGTTAAAGGAGGAGATTAAGAAATGTTTAAGAAAATTACTTTATTAGCGTTGTTAATAGTTTTTCTCTTTTCAGGAGTAACTTTTGCGCAAGTTTACGAACGGAATGAAACCTTATACACCAGTGGAACACAGTGGGGTCCACCATCAAGCTGGAATCCCTATAACACAGCTGGTTATGCAATGGGAACATTTGGCCTCTGCTATGAATCTCTGTTCCTCTATGATCCACTGACTAATGAGTATATACCCTGGCTCGCAATGAGTGGAGAATGGATCAGCCCTAAGGTGTATGAACTAAAGCTCAGAAAGGATGTCAAGTGGAACGATGGTACAATGTTTACAGCTAAGGATGTAAAGTTTACCTTTGATATTGCTAAAACTGCAGCAATTGGACTTTCTCCGATTTGGAATTTCCTGGGTAGTGTTGATAAGGTTGACGATTACACAGTGCAGCTCAAATTCGTTGATCCTCTCTACCAGGAACTTGGATGGTACATATACAATAACCCAATTATTCCAGAGCATATCTGGGCAAGTAAGTCTACCAAAGATGTAACTTCCGGAATTGGTGAAAATCCCGTTGGTACAGGTGCTTATATGTTTGAGACAAGTGACCAGAGCAAAATGGTTTGGAAAAAGAATCCTAATTGGTGGGCAAATAGCGCACTTGGTATGGATCCTAAACCCAAATATATCATTGACCTGGTTAATAGCAGCAACAACGTTGCTCTCGGTCAGGTTATCATGGGTCAATATGATTTAAACAACAACTTCCTGCCAGGTATCGCCTCGATTGTAGACGGTGGTTATGATATTTCCACATATTTCCCTGGTCCTCCCTACATGATTTCTGGGAATACTGCCTGGTTACTTCTAAACCTCACCAAGAAACCTATGGATGATGTAGCTTTCCGACAAGCAGTTGCCCATGCTATTGATGTAGATCAAATTGTCAAAGTAGTATATGGTAACATTGTAGCGAAATCTGACCCATCCGGGCTTCTTCCTATATGGGACCAGTACATTGACAAAGAATTAATAGAGCAGCTGGGCTTTAGTTATAATCCAGAAAAAGCCAAAGCAATTCTTGCTGGTGCAGGATACAAAGATGTCGATGGTGATGGATTTGTTGAGGCACCTGATGGTTCTAAAATTGCTCTTTCCGTTATTGTTCCCTTTGGATGGTCAGACTGGATGGAGTCGATCAAAGTGGTTTCCAGAGGTTGCCAGGCTGTAGGTATTAACCTTGCACCTGAATACCCGGATTACCCTCAGTACCTGGATGCAAAACTTAATGCTACGTTTGACATGATGATCTGTAACGATCAACAGATGAGCAGCACTCCATGGACCTACTATGACTGGATATTCCAGAATCCAATTGCTGATATTGCCACCATGCAGAATGGAAACTACGGTAGATATGACAATGCTGAAGCCTTTGCTCTGGTGGATGAGCTTGATAAGGTTCAAGTGGGTGATATAGAGGGAATGAAGGCTGTTATTTCCAAGCTTGAAAAAATTGAACTTACAGATTTACCTCTTATTCCACTCTGGTACAACGGTATGTGGTCCCAGACCAGCAATGCAGTATGGACCAATTGGCCATCGTCAGAAGAAGGCAGTAATCACTACCTGGCTGCAACTTGGCGTGGATATTGGAATATGACTGGCATACTGATGCTTTGTAAGCTAGAATCGGCAAAGTAAAGTAGAAAGGCAAAACAAAGTCGATTGATTCGACCAATCGCCCCTCACTTGCACGAGGGGCGATTTTTTAAAAGAGGAGAACTAGGGTGAAACAATATTTTACCAGAAAAGTATTCATCTATATACTTACTTTTTTTATTGCGGTAACCATAGACTGGTTGATTCCGCGATTCATGCCGGGCAACCCTGTTCAGGTTTTGCTGGCCAGGGCTTCTTTACACGCTGAGGCTGCCAAGGAGATGTATACTTACTATACAAAGGCCTTTGGTTTAGATCTACCCCTTTGGAAGCAATATCTCAATTTCTGGATTGCTATTTTTCATGGTGATTTTGGAACAAGTATTTTATTGTTTCCGCAACCGGTAATAAAGGTAATCATGAGAGCTGTGCCCTACGATATATTTCTCCTGCTTCCGTCGATCTTATTGAGCTGGTTTGCAGGAAATAAATTTGGTGCTTTCGCCGCACGAACCAAGTGGCTTGACAACACCGTATTACCAATCGGGTACATCCTTACGGCGACTCCCTATATGTGGCTCGCGATATTGCTTGGCTGGGTATTGGCAATGGTCTTTCCTATCTTTCCCCTGGCCTATGCATCCAGCCCCGCGATGAAACTCAGCTTCTCATGGGCATTTATCGGAGACTACCTGTGGCATTGGATTTTACCTTTTTCTTCTCTTTTTCTGGTGATGTTTGGTGGATGGGCGATTGGAATGAGAAATATGATCATTTACGAACTTGAGGCGGATTACTCTCATTACCTCGAAGCTCTGGGGGCACCAAGAAAGCTGGTCAGAAGATATGCTTTTAGAAACGCCATACTTCCTCAGGTTACCGGGCTGGCGCTGCAGCTTGGCATTATCATGGCGGGTGCTCTGGTAACAGAAGTTGTATTTTCATACCCCGGAATCGGCTATCTGATTCTTGGGGCTATTCAGAATCAGGATTTCTTCCTAATTCAAGGATGTTTTCTCTTTATTATTATTGAAGTGTTGATTGCTAATTTCCTCATTGATGTTCTTTATATTATTATAGATCCCAGAATACGAATAGGGATGGGAGGTAAATCAGCATGACGAAACCGAAAAAAAGAATAAATGAAATTATCTATTTTGCTTTTAAAAATAAAAGGCTACGGGTTGGGTTAACCGTTGTTCTTTTTTTTCTTATACTCGCATTCCTTGGTCCACTGCTGACACATTACCAATGGGACGATTATGTGGGTCCAGCTTATCATCCACCCTCTAATGAATATTGGTTTGGGACTACCACATTTGGACAGGATGTTTTTACGCAGTTTATACTCGGTCTTAAAGCATCATTCATTGTGGGAATTATCGGCGGAGGAATTGGTACTCTTATAGGAATACTTGTTGGTTTCACTGCCGGATATCATGGGGGTATGATCGACGAATTCCTCAATATGCTTACCAACATTGTTATTGTTATTCCAACACTGGCAATACTTCTTATCATATCAGTATATCTTAAGGTTAGAGGCGTTCTTATAGAAAGTATCTTTATTGGATTTACAGCCTGGCCCTGGGCGGCAAGAGCCATTAGAGCCCAGACATTTTCTTTACGTTCCAGAGATTTTATTGATCTAGCCAGGATAAGTGGAATAAAGCCTTTAAAGATAATGTTCACAGAAATTGCACCGAACATGATGTCCTATTTATTGATGACCTTCATTCTCCAGTTTGGAGGTGCAATACTTATTGCTGCCACACTGGATTTCATCGGACTTGGTCCAACCAATGCAATTTCGCTTGGTCTCATGATGAACCTTGCGGTCCTCTGGGGCGCTCTTCCGCTGGGTATGTGGTGGTGGTTTGTTCCACCGGGTGCAGCCATAGCTGCCATTGTCGGAGCGTTATATCTAACCAATGTTGGACTGGATGAAGTCTTCAACCCTAAGTTAAGGAAGTTGTAACACATGAGTTTAAAAGTAAAAAACCTTAAAGTTTATTATCAAACCCTGAGAGGGGATGTCAAAGCACTGGATGGTGCAACATTTAGCATCGATGATGGGGAAATCATGGGACTAGCTGGCGAATCCGGTTGTGGAAAGTCCACGCTTAGCAACAGTCTGATTCTTTTAAAACCTCCGATGAGATTTGTGGAGGGTAGAGTGGAACTCGACAACGAAGAGCTACCTATCTGGGACATGGAGAAGATGAATGATTTCAGGTTCAAAAAAATTTCCACCATACCGCAGTATGCCATGAATGCCATGAATCCTATACGAAAAATAGGGAAAATGGTATCAGAAATTCTTAAATCTAAAAAGGTTGATTTTAAAAATACACTGCCTGAGCTAAAAAGGAGACTTGATCTGGTTGAATTGTCGCATGATATTCTAAACATGTACCCCATAGAGCTTTCAGGTGGTATGAAACAGAGAATGGTCATGGTGCTATCTACTTTAATGAACCCTTCTCTGCTTATGGCTGACGAGATCACTTCGGCACTTGATGTTTCCACACAAAAAGCCGTGGCCAAGATGCTGGTCGAATTCAGAGACCGGGAAATCGTGAAAAAGCTGATGGTTATTACTCATGATATTTCCATCCTTTACCAGATTGCAGATAGCATCATGATAATGTATGCAGGAAAATTGGCTGAAAAAGCTCCCACCTCTGTGATAATAAATTCTCCCCGTCATCCCTATACGAAATTGCTAATCTCATCATTGCCGGGTATCGGAGTAAAATATTCTCAGAAAAAATTGACAGGTATTCCCGGGAAACCTCCGATGTTACTTGTCCCTCCTACCGGATGTCGCTTCAGAGAACGTTGCCCGGTCGCTTTTCAGAAATGTCTGGACGAAGAACCACCATTTGTGGAAATTAAAAAGGAGCACTTTATTGCTTGTTGGAAGGAGTTCGAAAAGAATGCTTGAGCTTGACAAAATATCAAAAATCTATAAGACTGGAACTTTCGGAGGGAAAAAACTCCTGGCAGTAAATAAGGTCAGCTTCGAGGTTAAAGATGGAGAAGTTATCTCATTAATTGGTGAAAGTGGAAGCGGGAAAAGTACCATAGGGAAGATGATTTTAGGTCTCATCTCCATCACCTCGGGTACAATTAAACTCAACGGGGTTGACATAGCCACCCTTAAAGGAGGGGCACTTAAAGATTACTATCGGAATGTCCAGGGTGTTTTTCAGGATCCATTTAGTTCCTACAACCCGGTATTTAAAGCCGACCGAATTTTCAGGATAATCAGAGAAGAATTTTTTCCAAAAATAAAAATAGGTGAATGGAATAAAAAGATAGACAGTTCATTGAGGGCTGTTGGTCTTAACCCTGATCAGGTCTTGAATAAATTTCCCCACCAGCTTAGTGGTGGGCAGCTACAGCGCTTTCTCATTGCGCGTGCTTTACTGCTTGACGTTCAGTTTCTGGTGGCAGATGAG
>CAYTVM010000022.1:0-11043 GCA_964441685.1 uncultured Atribacterota bacterium
TTTATTTAAGGAGGAAAAATCAAATGGCAAAAGAAAAATTTGTAAGAACTAAACCACATATTAATGTGGGTACTATCGGTCATGTAGACCATGGTAAAACAACCTTAACCTCAGCAATCACTAAATATTTAGCCACGAAAGGTCTTTCCGTGGTGAAGGAGTTTGATGATATCGATCGTGCTCCCGAAGAAAAGGAGAGAGGTATTACCATCCAGGTCTTTCATGCCGAATACGAGACTGAAAAGAGACACTATGCCCACATCGATTGTCCGGGCCATGCCGACTACATCAAGAATATGATTACCGGAGCGGCCCAGATGGATGGTGCTGTCCTGGTAGTATCTGCTGCCGATGGCCCCATGCCCCAGACCCGAGAGCATATTCTTCTGGCCCGCCAGGTAGGAGTCCCCTATATCGTGGTCTTCCTAAATAAGGTAGATATGGTGGATGATCCTGAGCTGATCGAACTGGTAGAGATGGAGATAAGAGATCTTTTAAGTGAATATGAATTCCCCGGAGATGATATCCCGGTAATCAAGGGCTCGGCTTTAAAGGCAATGCAGGCTACAGATGCAAATGATCCTGCCTACAAGGCCATTGCCGAATTATTAGATGCCATAGATAATTATATCCCTACTCCCAAACGAGATATGGATAAACCCTTCCTATTATCAGTGGAAGACGTCTTTTCTATCACTGGTAGAGGGACTGTGGCTACCGGTAGATTAGAGAGAGGATTGGTCAAGGTAGGAGATCCAGCCGAGATAGTAGGGCTTGCTCCCAAGGTGCGTAAGACCGTAGTCACCGGAGTGGAGATGTTTCGTAAGACCATGGATCAGGCCGAAGCCGGAGACAATATCGGTCTCCTCCTGCGAGGGATAGATAAAGATGATGTAAAAAGAGGGCAGGTAGTAGCGGTCCCAGGCAGTATCACCCCTCATACTAAATTTAAGGGTGAAATCTATGTCTTAACCAAAGAAGAGGGGGGCAGACATACGCCTATCTTTAGTGGTTATCGTCCTCAGTTCTACTTCAGGACTACTGACGTAACCGGTACCGTCACCTTACCCGAAGGGGTAGAGATGGTTATGCCCGGGGATAGGGTAACGGTTGTCGGTGAACTTATTACTCCTATCGCTATGGAAAAACAGCTCCGTTTTGCTATCCGAGAAGGGGGACGCACTATCAGTGCTGGAGTGGTAAGTGAAATAATAGAATAGTCGTTAGTATAGCGTAGAGCGGGTAGCGTTTAGCGTATAGGTGCGGGTAATAAGTGTAAGAAAAATATAAAAACCAAATTAGTATATAGTATATGGCAAAGAAAATAGGAATAAAACAAAAAATTAAAAAATAAATATGAATAATCTTTCTTCCTTCTCTTTTTAGCGGGAGAAGGTTAAGGCAAAGAGAATCAAAATTGTAAATTGTGTAAGACAAGCATTTTGCTTATCATACTATACGCTAAACGCTGTACGCTCTACGCTAGTAAATACGATATACGAAAATAATAGGGAGGTAAGTTAAAAAAGTTCATGCAAAAAATAAGAATTCGCTTACAAGCATATGATCACAGAATATTAGATAATTCTACCTTGATGATAATAGATACTGTAAAAAGAATTGGTGGGAAATTTTCTGGCCCTATACCTTTACCAACAGAGATAAATAAATATTGTGTTCTACGTTCACCACATGTGGATAAAAAGTCAAGGGAAGAATTTGAAATGAGAACTCATAAAAGATTGATTGATATTTTAGAGCCTTCTACCAAGACTATAGAAGCATTAATGCATCTTGATTTACCGTCAGGTGTAGATATTGAGCTCAAAACTCTAGAATAAAAAATAGATAAATAAACTAATTGCTTGCAGATTAATTAACAAAATATTTTTAGTAGAACTGTATTATAGTAAACTAAAATCGACATAAGTAAATAGTGAACATTCGCTAGTGGGACTGATATTCTGTCTATCTATGGGTTGTAGATCTTGATTAATTAGTTAAAAATAAATGTGGGACTGAACATAATATTATTTAAGTGCCGTTCTCTATTATAAAAAGAAGAAAGATAAAATAAGGGATTAAGAAATTTGATGTGATACGTAATATGGTATATTAGACTCGGAGGTGAATATAAAAATGGCAGCAGGAATATTAGGAGAGAAAATAGGAACGACTAGAATGTTTGCAAAAAATGGAGAATCTGTTCCAGTAACTGTAATTATAGCTGGCCCATGTCAAGTAATACAGAAGAAAAATATAGAAAAAGATGGCTATAATGCAGTTCAATTGGGTTTTAAGGAAATAAAAGAAAAAAAAGTTCCTAAACCCATAGCAGGCCATCTTAATAAATATAAAGTAAAGCCAATAAAGTTTATCAGAGAATTTAAGGTTGAGGATTCCAGTAAATATTCTTCTGGTACAGAGATAAAGGTAGATATTTTTAAGGAAGGCGAAAAGGTAGATATTATTGGAATATCTAAGGGGAAAGGATTTGCTGGTGCAATAAAGAGACATAATTTTTCAGGCGGGCCAAAAACCCATGGCCAGAAGGAATATTTTAGATCAGTTGGTTCAATTGGAGCTACGGATGCAGCTAGAGTTTTTAAGGGGACAAAATTGCCAGGACATATGGGAACAGATAGAGTTACAGTGAAAAATATAGAAGTAGTAAAAATTAATTTAGAAAGAAATTTGATTTTAGTGAAAGGTTCAGTTCCTGGTGCTAAAGGAGCAATACTTGTCATTAATAAAATTGGGTAATGTAAGTATATTTTTACTAGGGAAGGAGGATTGTATATGATTGATTTGTTAGTTCAAAATATTAAAGGAGAAAATATTGGAGAAGTTTCCCTAAAAGATAATATTTTTAATACTAAAGTAAATAAATACCTTATTCAACAAGTGGTAAAACGATATTTGGCAAATAAAAGAAGAGGAACTGCTTCTACAAAAAATAGAAGTGAAGTAAGAGGTGGAGGAGCAAAACCCTGGAAACAGAAGGGAACTGGAAGAGCTAGAGCAGGAACTAATCGTTCTCCTGTTTGGGTAGGAGGTGGCACCGTATTTGGTCCTAATCCGCGAGATTATTCATTTTCTTTACCTAAAAAAATAAAAATTGCTGCCTTAAAATCGGTTCTTTCAGATAAGTTGAAGAATAAAGAAATTATTATTATAGATGAATTATTATTAAACGAAAACAAGACTAATAAAATGGTAGAAATTTTAAAAAATTTACAAGCATTTAAAAAACCATTAATAATAACGGAAAAAGAAGATACTATGATAGTTTTATCCGTGCGTAATATTAAAGGAGCAATGGTTTTACCTGTATCTAAAATAAATACTTATGATCTTATAAACCAAGAAAAGATAATAATTACTAAAAAAGCCTTGCAAAAAATTGAGGAGGTGTTAATATAATGCCCTCAGATAGAGATATTATATTAGAACCGATAATTTCAGAGAAAAGTGTGAGATTAAAAGAACAAAATAAATACGTATTTAAAGTAGATTGGAAGGTCAATTCTACTGAAATTGGAAAATCTATTGAAGAAAAATTTAAAACTAAAGTTGCGAAAGTAAATATTATGAAGATGCCAGGTAAAAAAAAGAGTTTAGGAAAATACTCCGGAAAAACATCACGTTGGAAGAAAGCAATAATTACTCTAAAAAAGGGTGAAAAAATTAAGGAATTAGAAAATATCTAAAGCATAAAAAAGATATTTAAGGAAGGTGTAGATTAAAGTGGCAGAGATAAAAAAATTTAAACCTACTTCTCCTGGGAGAAGATTTATGACTATTTCCACCTTTGATGAAATAACTACTGATAAGCCTGAAAAATCTTTAACCAAAGGACTAAAAAAAAGAGGCGGAAGAAATAATCAAGGCAGACTCACAGTGAGGCATCAAGGTGGCGGAAGTAAGAGAAAGTATAGAATAATTGATTTTCGGAAACAAAAAGAAGGAATTCCGGCAAAGGTTTTTAGCATTGAATATGATCCTAATCGTTCAGCACGAATTGCTCTACTTAAATATTATGATGGAGAAAAGAGATATATTCTGTGCCCAGTAAATTTAAAAGTAGGAGATGTAGTTATATCCGGAAAAGATGCGGATATAAAAGTAGGAAACACAAAATCATTAAATGATATCCCTACCGGCACTTTAATTCATAATATTGAATTAAGACCAGGACAGGGCGGTAAATTAGTTCGATCAGCTGGTACGGTAGCTCAACTTATGGCTAAGGAAGGTAAATATGCTCATATTAGATTGCCTTCCGGGGAAGTAAGGTTAGTGCATTTAGAGTGTAAAGCAAGTATTGGGCAAATTGGTAACCTTATTCATGAAAATTTATCTAGTGGTAAAGCAGGTAAAAGTAGATGGTTAGGGAAAAGGCCATCTGTTAGAGGGGTAGCCATGAATCCAGTTGATCATCCTATGGGTGGAGGAGAAGGAAAGAGTTCAGGAGGTAGGCATCCTTGTTCTCCAACTGGTATACCTGCAAAGGGATATAGAACTAGAAAAAAGAATAAACTTTCAGATAAATATATTGTTAAAAGAAAGACGAAAAAATAGTAAATAAGGGAGGCAGTTATTTTAGATGTCTAGATCTTTAAAAAAAGGACCCTATATAGACGAAAAGTTATTAGGTAAAATTAGAGAATTAAATCAGAAAAGGAAGAAAAATATAATAAAAACTTGGTCAAGAAGATCAACTATTTTTCCTATAATGGTTGGACATACTCTTGCTGTGCATAATGGTAAAAGGCATATTCCAGTATATATTACCGAAAATATGGTAGGTCATAAATTAGGAGAATTTTCTCCTACTAGAATTTTTAAAGGGCATAGTGCTCATACCGAAAGATCAACTACGGTAAAATAGTAAATAAAGTTGGTTATTATACAATTTTATGAAATAATATTCTTTTTTCTTATATAAGATAAGAATAATTATTTTTACTTATATAAATTTACTATACAATTAGTTTTTATTATTGCAGAAAAGCAATTAAATTAAATTAGGAGGAAAACAATGAGTACAAAAGCAGTAGGTAAATATTTGCCTATATCTGCTCGCAAAGGAAGACAGGTTGTAGATATTATTCGGGGTAAGAATGCCGGTGACGCTCTCTTAACTATGAAATTTCTTCCTAACCGTTCAGCTAAAATGGTATACAGCGTTTTAAACTCTGCGATTTATAACGCACAAAATAATAATGACATAAATGTAGAAGATTTATATGTTTCCGAAGCTTATGTCGATGTAGGGCCTACAGTTAAAAGATTTAGACCTCGGGCTATGGGTAGAGCAAGTAAAATAAGAAAAAGAACTAGCCACATTACCATTATAGTTGATTATAAAGGGGAGGGGAAGTAATTGGGACAAAAAGTACATCCGAAAGGATTAAGAATTGGAATTATTAAAGATTGGGATGTTAAGTGGTTTTCAAAAAAGGGTTATGCTGAAAAGATATATCAGGATTATAAGATACGAAAATATATTAAGAATCGTTTAAAACATGCTGGAATTTCTTGCGTTGAAATTGAACGCATAGCTGACCGAGTGAGGTTAACTATTAATTGCGCAAGGCCAGGTATTGTAATAGGCCGAAAAGGGGCGGAAGTTACTAAATTAAAAGAAGAGCTGTCTAAATTTGTAAAAGGTGATTTGCAGATAAAAATTGTAGAAGTAAAAACACCGGAATTAAACGCTCAGTTAGTTGCTGAGAATATTGCTGAACAATTGGAAAGAAGAGGCTCTACTAAAAGAGCGATGAAACAATCAGCCAGTCGATCTATGAGAATGGGCGCCGAAGGAATAAAAATATCTTGTTCAGGTAGAATAGGTGGGGCTGAAATAGCAAGAACGGAATGGCATTTAGAGGGTAGGTTGCCCCTCCATACATTGCGGGCAGACATAGATTATGGTTTTGCTGAGGCTAATACAACTTATGGTAAAATTGGCGTTAAGGCATGGATTTTCCGAGGGGAAGTACTTCCTATAAAAAACAAAGTGGTGTTTAACCAAAAACCGGTTACCGAGGTTTTAACTAGCGAGAGAACAGAAGAATCAAGTAGTGAAGGAGTACGGGAAGATGTTACAACCAACTAGAACAAAATATCGAAAAACACATAGAGGAACCATGAAAGGATGTGCCCATAAAGGAAATTTTATTGCTTTTGGTGATTTTGGGTTACAGGCATTAGAGCCTCATTGGATAACCAGTGCCCAGATAGAATCAGCTCGTGTTGCGATTACTCATGCAGTAAAAAGGGGTGGAAAGGTTTGGGTAAGAATATTTCCCGATAAATCAGCGACTAAAAAACCAGCAGAAACCAGGATGGGAAAAGGGAAAGGAGCACCTGACCATTGGGTGGCAGTAGTAAAACCAGGAAAGATATTATTTGAGTTAGGTGGAGTAGAACTAAATCTGGCCAAAGAAGCGATGCGGCTAGCTGCTCATAAATTACCCATAAAAACTCGTTTTCTTTCTAGAAATGAACAGGTGGTGGGATAAATGAAAGTAAGTGAATTAAAAGATTTATCAGTCGAAGAATTAAAAAAGAAACTCACTGATTTTAAAGATGAATTGTTTAGTTTGAGGTTTCAAGTGGTTACCGGACAATTAGGTAATCCTATGAGAATAAAAGAAGTAAGGCATAATATTGCCAGAGCAAAAACAATTTTAAGAGAAATTGAGTTGAAAAAAATAAATTAAATTTAAAAAAAGGAGGCTTAAATGCTTTCCAGTAAAAAAATAAACACTAAAATTGGAAAAGTTGTAAGTGACGGTATGGAAAAGAGTGTAGTTGTAAAAGTTGAATACCTGGTCTCACATCCTCTTTACAAAAAAAGAATAAAAAAATCGTCTAAATTTATGGCACATGATGAAAAAAATGCATGTGGTATTGGCGATAAAGTAAAAATTGCCGAAACTCGACCTTTAAGCAAAAGAAAAAGATGGAGAGTTACGGAAATATTAGAAAAAACGAAATAAGACATTTCAGATTAAATAGCGAATAGCGAATAGTGAATATTAATAAAACAAAAAATGAAAAGCGCAAAATGCAAAACTATAACTTAAAATTAAGGAAAATGTTTTGAGTTTTGAATTATGTTTTTCGCTTTTAGCTTTAACTTTTTAGTTGTATATCGAGATTACCGCACTCCGAACGCGATGCTCGATACTTATAATACGCGATACGAATTACTATTCACTAGCGACTAATGACCATATACCAATTATGATTAAGGAGAGTAGGTAGCTAAGATGATACAGATGCAAACACGTTTATTCGTTGCGGATAATTCAGGTGCTAAAGAAATACAATGTATAAAAGTTTTAGGTGGTTCCCGAAGAAGATATGCTAGAATAGGAGATATTATTGTCGGCTCAGTTAAGGTAGCAGCAGTGGGAGGAACCTGCAAAAAAGGTGAAGTTATTAAAGCAGTTATCGTAAGAACAAGGAAAGAACTTGGTCGATCAGATGGTTCTTATATTAGATTTGACGACAATGCTGCAGTTATTATTAATAATCAAAATGAACCGGTCGGGACCAGAATATTTGGACCAGTTGCTCGGGAATTGAGAAATAAAAATTTTATGAAGATAATTTCACTAGCGTCCGAAGTAGTATAAAAAGGGAGGGATAGCAATTTGGTTAACACTAAACTTGGATTTAAAAAAGGTGATAATGTTTTAGTTATTAGCGGAGAAGATAAAGGCAAAAAAGGGAAAATTGTTCGTATTTACCCCAAGAAAATGGAAGTAATAGTTGAAGGTGTTAATATTTTAAAGAAACACTCTAAACCTACCCAAAAAGTTCCTCAAGGTGGAATAGTAAAGCAGGAAGGTGCAGTACATACATCTAATGTTAGACTAATTTGTAATAAATGTAGTAAACCCACTGCTATAAAAAGAGAGAAAATAAAAGAGGGCAAAAGAATAAGAGTGTGTAAAAAATGCGGAGAAATAATAGATAAAGTTTAGGAGGTTGGATTATGCCCCGATTGAAAGAAAAATACTTTAAACAAGTTGTTCCTGAAATGATGAAAAAATTCAAATATAAAAGTGTAATGGCTGTTCCCAGACTGCAGAAAACAGTAATTAATATTGGATTAGGAAGTGCTACGAAAGATTCAAAAATTATGGATGAAGCAGTAAAAGAATTAGCTGTTATTAGCGGGCAGAAACCCGTTATAACTCGTGCAAAGAAATCAATATCTAACTTTGGAGTCAGAAAAGATATGCCAATAGGTTGCAAAGTTACATTACGGAATGATAGAATGTACGAGTTTTTGGATAAGCTTATTAATATTGCGATCGCTAGAATTCGGGATTTTAGGGGTATCCCTTCAGATTCTTTTGACGGAAGAGGGAATTACACTTTGGGTGTGAAAGAGCAATTAATTTTTCCCGAGATAGATTTCGATCAAGTCACTAATACTTTAGGAATGAATATTACTATTGTCACAAGTGCTTTAAATGATGAAGAAGCGAAAACCCTTTTAGAATTATTGGGTGTTCCTTTTAAAAAATAGCGTAGGGCGTAGAGCGTGTAGCGTATAGGATAAAACAAAAAACTAAAAATACAAAGTGAAAAGCGTAAACGCTATAATTCTAGAAATAAATAATTTATATTATGTGCTAAAAAGGAGGAAATAGTGTGGCCAAAACAGCCCTAATAGTAAAGGCTAAAAAAGAACCCAAATATAAGGTAAGGAAATATTTTCGTTGCAATATTTGCGGAAGACCTCGAGGTTATATGCGAAAATTTGGTATATGCAGAATATGTTTTAGAACAATGTCCCATAAGGGAGAATTGCCAGGAATCACCAAATCAAGCTGGTAAGGCTTATAAAAGACATATTTAATGAAGTCTATTGTAATGAGTTGAAATTAAAAGAGAGGAGGACATTATATATGAGTGTTGTTACGGATCCTATTGCTGATATGTTAACTAGAATTAGGAATGCTAATAAGGTACGGCATGATTCTTTAATTGTACCATCATCAAAGCTTAAGTTAGAAATTACTCGTATATTAAAAGACGAAGGTTTTATTAGAGACTATAGATACAAAGAGGATAATAAACAAGGTCAACTGACCATTTATTTAAAATATATTAATAAAGAGAAAACCATTAATAATCTTCAAAAAATTAGCAAACCTGGATTAGCAGTTTACGTAAAAAAAGATGAGATACCAGAAGTATTGGGCGGTCTTGGGATTGCTATAATTTCTACCTCTAAGGGAATCATGACTGGCAGAGAAGCCTTACAGCGTCATCTTGGTGGTGAAGTCATTTGTTATATTTGGTAAATATAAATTAGTATATAGTGAAGAAGAACTAGCGTATAGCGTACAGCGTTCAGCGTGTAGTAAAAAGAAAATTTAATAATATAATATACAAAGGGTTCGATTCATCGACCCCGTTAATGAATTATCAAAACAAAACTCGGGTTGGATAAATCCAACTCCTACATTACACGATGTATTATATACACTAATAATCGCGATACGCAATACGAAAAGAGGAGGTTTTATATGTCCAGAATAGGAAAGATGCCTATCAATATTCCTAAAGGAGTTAAAGTTGAATTAAATAATAATAATATAAAAGTATCTGGAGAAAGAGGTACGCTAGAAAGAAATTTCCATCCAGATATACAGGTGAAGATAGAAAATGATAAAATTTATGTTTCCAGACCTTCTGAAAATAAATTTCATCGGTCTTTACATGGATTAAGCCGAGCTTTAATAAATAATATGGTAAAAGGAGTTTCTTTGGGTTTTGAAAAAACACTGGAAATACAAGGAGTAGGTTACCGAGCAGTTCTTGAAGATGGGAAAATGGTTATTCAGATAGGATATTCTCACCCCATCAAAGTAGATACACCTAAAGGAATTGAATTCGAAGTTGAAAAACAGAAAATAATTAAAGTAAAAGGTATTGATAAGCAGCAAGTAGGCGAAACTGCTGCTAAAATAAGGTTATTACGGAAACCAGAACCCTATAAAGGGAAAGGAATAAGATATATTGACGAAGTAGTAAGAAGAAAAGTAGGTAAAACTGGCGCAAAATAATCAAGATAGACTAATTTGATTCGTTAGTTAATGACTTAATTAGCTGTTAATCAGTGAATAAATATTAATACTAAATAGCTAACTATTTAGCTAGAAATCAATTGATTGATTTATCTTATATTTTGTGTTTGAAACTTATGAATATTCAGTAACCATTATTTTATAGGAAAGGAGTGCTAATATTGACTGAAATAGATAAAAGATTGGCTAGGATGAAAAGACATAAAAGAATACGTAAAAATATCTCTGGTAGAAGTGAAAGACCACGTTTATGTATTTTTAGGAGTCTAAAGCATATATATGCCCAGGTAATTGATGATAATAAGGGGATAACCTTAGTTTCTCTATCTACACTCGACCCAGAAATAAAAGGAAAAGAAAAATATCAGGGAAATGTAAAAGCAGCTGAAATGCTTGGAAGCTTATTAGCTAAAAAGTTAGAGGAAAAAGGTATAAAAAAGGTAGTATTCGACCGAGGAGGTTACCTTTATCACGGCAGAGTAAAGGCTGTAGCTGAGAATACTAGAAAGGGAAAAATAGTTTTTTAGTTTAGCAGATTATTTTAAAAGATATTTTTAATATAAATTCAAAAATATGAGAGAAATTTATTAAAAAACTCAGAATCAAAATATATATTAAGAAAAAAGTAAGAGAGGAGGTGGACAGGTGCTAAAAATAGACCCTGAAGGTTTAGAATTAAACGAAACGGTTATTTTTGTAAATAGAGTGAGTAAGGTTGTAAAAGGTGGAAGGAGATTTGGATTTTCCGCCATGGTTGTAGTAGGAAATGGTGAAGGGATAGTAGGTACAGGTCATGGAAAAGCTAAAGACGTTTCTGAAGCAATAAAAAAAGGGGCAGCGAAAGCAAAAAAAGATTTGATAAAAGTAAGAATAAAAAAAGGAACTATTCCTTATACGATTATAGGAAAATATGGAGCTGCTAGGG
>CAYTVM010000023.1:0-11008 GCA_964441685.1 uncultured Atribacterota bacterium
GCTGGATGAGGAGTCTTGGCAACGGCATGAGCCATACTGGCACTACCCAAACCAGCTTCGTTAGAGAATATACCTCTTGCTACACCAAACCTCATGGCTTGGGCAACAGTAGCCCCGGCAAATCCACCAAAAGCAGCCCTTCCTGTAAAAGCAGATTTAAATATTTCTCCAATTGCCCAGGGCAGCATATTAATTTTAGCGATGATAATAATTAATGCCCCAACAATGTAAAAAATTGCCATAAAGGGGACTAATTTTTCGGTAACTTCACCGATTCTTTTGATTCCTCCGACAACAACTATCCAGGCCAAAAAGGCTAACACAATACCGGTAACTACTACCGGTATTTTAAATACACTAAAACCTACCAAAGCCATAGAGTTAGTTTGAACCATATCTCCGATACCAAAAGCAGCTACTGCACCAAAGAAGGCGAAGAGCCAGCCCAGCCATCCTTGTCCCAAGCCCTTTTTGATAAAATACATCGAACCACCGGCGTAGGCCCCGTCTTTATCTTTAATTCTATATTTTACACCCAGGGTAGCTTCACACATTTTGGTACACATTCCAACTAATGCAGTAAGCCACATCCATACCAATGCACCGGGGCCACCAGCAGCAACCGCAGTGGCTACTCCAGCGATATTACCGTTTCCCACTGTTGCGGCAAGTGTCGAGGTAAGGGCCTGGAAAGGAGTGATTTCTCCTTCTTCTTTTAAGGAATCATCTTTTTTAAAAGCACCTTTAAAGATTAATTTCCAGGCATAACCGGAATGTAAAAATTGTGGGAAACCTAATCTGATAGTCAAGAATATTCCAGTTCCTACTAATACTATCATCATGGGTGGGCCCCAGACAAAATTATCAAGTATAGTTAAAAAATCCATTATAGCGGTCATAAATAAAAATCCTCCTTGTATTTCATTTATTAATACCTGAGAGATACTTTAAAAATTAGTTAATGATGTTTAGAAATAAAGTTAATTAATTTATTATGAAAATTAAGCAGTGCGCTTATTAAATATACTATCACCTCCTTAAAGGGTTAGTAAAATACTGTTTTCTTCATTGAATCACCTCACAATTTCTAAAAATATTTTGTGAATGTCATTTAAATATTTTAGCCCATATTAATTATATACTACGAGAAAAATAAAAATCCTTCTTTTTTTTAAAAATAATTATATTTAAGTGTTTTTTTATCTTTTATTAAATGGGGGAATAAAAGGTGTATCTACAACTTCAGCTTCAATCTCCTTATTTCTGATAGCTATATCTACTTTGCTACCTTTTTCAGTATAAGGAAGGTTCACGATAGCCATAGCATGTACCTTTTTCAAAGAAGGACAGTAATTACCAGAGGTAATGTATCCTATCTTCTTTTGGTCTTTTCTTACTTCCATTTTAGTTCTAGGAATACCACCCTGTGGGATATAGAGTCCTACTAATTTTCTGTTAATTCCTTTTTCTTTTGTTTTAGTTAAAGCATCTTTTCCAATAAAGTTTCCTTTATCAAATTTTACCGTCCAATCCTGGCCGCTCTCCAAGGGATTTACAGTTTCATCAATATCATTACCATAAAGCCAGTAGCAAACTTCAAACCTGGTAGTATCTCTGGCTCCCAATCCACATGGTTTTATACTGAACTTTTTACCTTCTTTAAGAATACCTTGCCAAATGGCTATGATATCTTCAGACTTAAAGGAATAAATCTCAAATCCGTCTTCTCCGGTGTAGCCAGTCCGGGAAATAAGTATTTTTTTATCGAATAATTTTCCAATTATAAACTTAAAACGTTTCAACTCCCTAAGAGACACTTCTCCTTTCACTAAAGGTTCTAAAAGTGTTATTGCATCAGGGCCTTGAACTGCTACTTCTCCGTAATTCCGACTTTTATTAGAAATTTCCACTTCAAAATTACCTTTATTTTTTACAATCCAGTCATAATCTTTGATTGAATAATTAGGTGAAGCATTGACTACTAAAAGTACAAAATCATCTTTTACTTTATAGATAAAGAGATCATCAACCTGGCCGCCATGAGGGTAACATAAAGGAGAATATTTTATATCTCCATCTTTCATTTTTATGAGCGAATTGGTTACCAGATAATCAGCAAAGGAGAGGGCATCTTTTCCACGTAATTCTATTTCTCCCATATGAGATACATCAAAAATACCCACTTTTTCTCTTACTGCAAAGTGTTCTTCTATAATACCTGCGTACTGGACAGGCATATCAAAGCCATCAAATGGTATCATCCGTGCCTTTAATTTTAAGTGCTCCTCGTGAAGAGGAGTTAATAATAGTCCTTGTTCTTGCATTTTTCAAACCTCCTGATTAAAAATCAATATCTTTCTCTTGGTATTTTAATTCACCTTTTAGTTTTAATTCATCATCGTAAGTCAAAATTGCTCTTTTTACAGCCAAAGCATCATTCGTTCTTCTAATGGGAGTAATATGGGGAGCAGTGGTCAATAAGTCAGGATTGGTCTTGGCTTCGTCAGAAATTTTTATCATAATATCAATAAATTTGTCGAGCATTTCCTTACTTTCCGATTCAGTTGGTTCTACCATGATCGTTTCTTCAGCATAAGGTTCAAAGTGTGGGAAATAAATAGTGGGTGGGTGCATGCCGTAGTCCATGATTCTTTTGGCAATATCTAAGGTTTTCACCCCATATTTTTTATACTCCCTTCCAGTAACCGTACATTCATGTCCACAATAACGGTCATAAGCTGGCTTATAATATTTTTTCAATTTAGCTAAGACGTAATTGGCATTAATGATACTTGTTTCTGAAGCATTATAGAGATCATCCGGTCCCATACTAAGAATCCAGACATAAGTCTTTACCAAAATCGAGAAATTAGACCAGAACGCCCTTACCATGCCGATGCTCTTTTCTCCTGCATCTGATAGATAATAATATTGATGGTCAGAATTAAAAGCAACATTGGGAGTGGGAAGGAAAGGAATAAGGACCTTTTTTACACCAATGACTCCAGCACCGGGTCCGCCTCCTCCATGGGGAGTAGAAAAAGTTTTATGCAGATTAAGATGAACGACATCAAAACCTGCATCTCCTGGTCTGATGATTCCAAGAGAGGCGTTAAGATTCGCCCCATCATAGTAGAGCAGGCCACCTTTACCGTGGATAATCTTTTCAATTTCTTCTATTCCTTCATCGTATAATCCCACGGTGTTAGGATTGGTCAACATTAATCCGGCAGTATCTTCATCCATTAATTCGGCCAGTTCTTTTAGATCAACTGTTCCTTTTTCGTTTGATTTTACTTCTACTACTTGAAAACCTCCCATAGTGGCTGAAGAAGGATTCGTACCATGGGCGGAATCGGGAATGAGCATTTTATGTCGGGTGTCTCCTCGGTCTACAAAATATTTTCTTATAATAAGAATACCGGTTAGTTCCCCGTGTGCTCCCGCAGCAGGAGCCATAGTGTATGCATCCATGCCGGTTATCTCACAGAGTAATTTATTTAAGTTATAGGTGATCTCTAAACAACCCTGCACCGTTTCTTCGGGGGCGAAAGGGTGGGCATAGATAAAATTATCAAAAGAGGCTAACTTTTCATTAATCCTGGGATTGTATTTCATGGTACACGAACCCAAAGGATAAAATCCGTCATCAAGACCGTAGTTTAATTTAGAAAGTTTAGTAAAGTGCCGAATAACATCTACTTCAGAGACTTCACTAAGCATTTTTTTATCTTTACCAATAGCATATTCCGGTAAGCAATCTTCAATATTTATTTCTTTAAATAAATCATGGGGTAGGGAATAACCGTCTCTACCTTTTACACTTTTTTCAAAAATTAATTTCATCTTCATCTCTCCTTATTCTGAAAGAATTTTAGCAGCTCTATTTAGTTCATCCCTGTTTAATACTTCAGTCACCGCAAAGAGTAAAACATTCTTTAGATTATCCGCCTGATAAAATTTACATATCTTAAGAGGGGGAATAAAATTATTTTCTAATAATTTTTTATTTACCATAGATATATCTTCCTTACTCTTCAGTAAAAATTCATTGTAGAAGGGATAATTAAATACTGTATCAAATTGCCCGGATTTTAATAGTAAATTTTTTAAATAATGGGCAGATTTAGTATTTAGAAGAGAAAGTTGATAAAGACCTTCAGTGCCAATAAGGGAAAGATAAATGTTAGCAGCAATAACGTTTAAATTATGGTTGGTACAGATATTAGAAGTTGCTTTTTCTCTCCTTATATCTTGCTCTCGAGCTCGTAAAGTCATGACAAAAACTCGTTTTCCATCAACATCTACTGTTTCTCCAACAATCCTTCCAGGAATCTGCCTGATATATTGTTTGGTGGTTCCCAAATAAGCATTATAAGGGCCACCATAATTTAATTCCATCCCAAATGATTGGGAATTTCCAGCAACGATATCAACTCCTGTCTCTCCGGGAGATTTTAAAATGCCTAAGGACATACTTTCCACAATGACGTTGATTAATAGTGCATTTTTTGAATGTGCTATTTCGGAAATTTTCGCTATATTTTCTATACCTCCAAAGAAATTAGGATTTTGAATAATTATCGAAGCTACATCTTCATTAACTAAATCCTTTAACTTTTCCATGTCAACTAAACCGTCTTTGTAAGGTAAATCAATAATCTCTGTTTCATGAGGAGTTAAATAAGTTTTAATCGTTTCTCGATAATGAGGATGAAGCAAATTTGAAACAATAATTTTATTTTTATGAGTTACCCTTAGGGACATCAGGGACGCTTCTGCAGTTGCTGAAGCGCCATCATAAATAGAGGGGATTATCACTTCCATTTTAGTAAGTCGGGAAATATAGCTCTGATATTCAAAAATAGATTGTAAGGTTCCTTGACTCAGTTCGGGTTGATAAGGGGTATAGCAAGTCCAGAATTCTTCTCTTTGTAGGAGAGATTTTACTGCTTCCGGGATAAAGTGGCGGTAGGAGCCAGCACCTATTAAAGGTTTTATAGAGTAAAAATTAGCATTTTTCTTCGCAATACGGTAAATTTTTTCTTCTAATTCGCTTTCTGACAATGCCTCCGGAATATTTAATTTTTCTTTTAATCGAAAGCCTTGAGGGATATTTTTAATTAAGTCTTCAAAGGAAGAAACCCCAATTTCTTTCAGCATCTCCCTTTTTTGTTCTTTAGTAGCAGGAATGTATCTCATAATAATTACACCTCTATTCTTTTCTATAATCAGAATATTCTTGAGCACTCATTAGATTCTTTAATTCATCCTTTTTTTCTACTTTTATTTTGGCAATCCATCCTTCTCCATATGGATCTTTGTTGATAATAGAAGCATTTTCAATAACTTTTACATTTACCTCGGTTACTTCTCCGGTTAAGGGAGCTTTCACATCGGATACGGCTTTTACTGATTCAATAGTAGTCAGGGTATCATCTTGTTTTAATTTTTTTCCTTTTTCTACTTTCTCTAAATATACGATGTCTCCAAGCTGATCCTGAGCATAATCGGTAATGCCTATTATTCCAATACCTTTTTCTACCTTTAACCATTCATCGCTCTTGGTATAATATAAATTTTCTATTATTTTGTTACTCATTTGACATCTTTCCTCCATATCATATTATTATTTAATAATTTTACTTATAAATTTTATTATTAATTCTGTCTTTTAATATCTTTCAATTATCACCTCATTATTTAGTTAGTCAAGTATAGCGTATAGCGTTGGATTAGCAAGATACATGTGTTTATAATTTACTAATTGACCTATTGTCCAATTTACCAATTAAATTTAATTTAATAATCTGCAATTTATCCGATTAATTCTAATCTGATTCCCTCTTCTCAAACTATGCACTCTACGCTAGTTTGCACGAGATACGATTCACGAGATACGAGATACGAATTAATTTAGAACAGCCCCACCGTATTCCCCTGTTCATCGATATCTACTTTGGTAGCCGCCGGTACCGAGGGCAAGCCGGGCATGGTCATCATGGTTCCCAGGATGGGATAGAGGAAGCCTGCTCCCACTGATGCCCTGACATCTCTTACGGGTATGCGGAAATGGCGAGGTCTGCCTTTCACCTGTGGCTCGTGAGATAAAGAAAGATGGGTCTTGGCCATACAGATAGGTAATTTATCAAAACCAACCTCGGTAAATAATTTAATCTTCTTTTCCGCTAAAGGGGCATAATCCACGCCATCGGCTCCGTAGATCTTGGTGGCGATGGTCTCAATCTTCTCTTTAATGGATAAATCCAGGGGATAGAGGTGGTGAAAGTGATTGGGTTCTTTAGTGGCCTCTACCACCGCTTGGGCCAGCTCAATACCTCCTTCTCCGCCTTTGGCCCAGACTTCATGGGTCACTGCAGCAATGGCTCCGGCAGCAAGGGCCTTTTCTTTAATGAGCTTGATCTCAGCCGGGGTGTCGGTGGGGAAGCGGTTGATCACCACAATGGGAGGGACACCGTGTAAGAGGACATTCTCTATGTGTTTTGCTAAATTTTCACAACCCTTGGTTACAGAGGGTAAATCTTCTTTGGCCAGGGTCTCCTGATCCAAGGGTTTACCGGCTACTACCTTGATCGCTCCACCGTGCATCTTTAGGGCCCGTACGGTACATACTACCACGGCTGAATCTACTTTCAGGCCGCTGGTACGGCACTTGATATTACACATCTTCTCAAAACCCATATCAGATCCGAAACCGGATTCGGTGACCACATAATCCGCCAATTTACAGGCGATGAGGTCAGCCAGAACCGAATTGTTCCCGTGGGCAATATTGGCAAAGGGACCGCAGTGCATCAGACAAGGTCCATGTTCTAAGGTCTGGATGAGGTTGGGTTTAAGAGCATCTTTTAAGAGGACGGTCATGGCCCCGGCCGCCTTTAGGTCTTCAGCGGTGACTGGTTGCCCATCTTTGGTATAGGCCACGGTCATGCGGGCTAATCGTGCGCGAAGGTCAAAGATATCGGTGGCAAGAGAAAGGATGGCCATCACCTCTGAGGCTACGGTGATATCATAACCAGTTTCCCGGGGGATACCGTTGGTTTTACCCCCCAGGCCGATCACGATTTGACGTAAGGCACGATCAGAGATATCCACCACCCGGTTGATGTTGATGTTATGGATATCGATTCCCAGTTGATTGCCTTTTTGCAGGTGGGTATCCAGCATGGCACAGAGCAGGTTATTGGCTGCGCCGACCGCATGGATATCTCCGGTAAAATGCAGGTTCAGGTCTTCCATGGGAACCACCTGGGCATAGCCTCCGCCGGCTGCCCCACCCTTGATACCGAAGACCGGTCCCATGGAGGGTTCACGTAAGGTATTGATGACTTTTTTACCTAGCTTGGCAAGACCCTGGCCCAAGCCAATGGAGGTGACCGTCTTACCCTCGCCTAAGGGGGTAGGGGTGATGGCGGTGACCACGATGTATTTGGCCTGAGGTCTGTCTTTTAGTCTCTTTAAGATATCGGGAGAGATCTTAGCCTTGTATTTACCATAAAGGTCTAGTTCATCATCTTTGATGCCGATGGATGCGGCAATTTCGGTGATAGGTTTTAGCTTTGCTTCCTGAGCTATTTGTAGATCTGATTTCATTGGGGTGCCTCCTTGATTTTTATTTTATTATATTTTATTTTAAAAAATAAAAAAAAGACAGTACAGAAATTTTATAGGATTATTTCTACCCTGTCTTTTTACCTGAGAGATTTTTTTCATTATTAATGAATAAAGAAAAATTACCCCTTCGGTGTTTATTAAAAAACTTTCCAGAGTTCTGTCCAGCAAGGGTCCTTTTGCCTGAGAGTTTAAATGCATTATACATCGTGCCCCTTCGGCTCCTTTTCTAAAAAAGAAAAGACTTCTCCCCCTACTTTCATACAGAATACAGTATTTATTTAGGAGAAAATTACTTGTAGATATTTGTTTTTTATATTGTAAATTCTAAATTTAATTACTCTTAAATATATATTCTACGTCAATTTATAAAATCCTTCTTTTTTTTAAAAATAATCTAAAAAATATTTAATTACTATGGTTACAAACTAAAGATATGTTATAATTACTACTATAAATTAATTAACATAGTAAGTTTTTAAAGAGTTACAGAAATATTATACAAATTAAAAAATATGGATTGGTGGGATTTATTTGGAAAGTGGAAAAAGAAAAGAATGGATTGCCATTTTAGATTTTGGTTCACAATATACCCAATTAATCGCAAGGAGGATAAGGGAAGCTAAAGTTTATTCGGAAATACTTCCTTATGATATTGATTTAGAAAAAATACGGCAGGATGATCCACCGAAAGGGATTATTCTCTCTGGAGGGCCAGCAAGCGTATATGAAGACCATGCACCCATGTGTAATAAAAATATATTTAAATTGGACATACCTATATTGGGAATTTGTTATGGTGCCCATCTGATAGCCCAATTTTCAGGAGGTAAAGTGGTAAAAACCTCTCAGGCAGAATATGGCAGGGTTAATATTATTTTGGACAACAAAGAGGATATTTTTTATGGATTTCCCAAAGAGACCAGTTGCTGGATGAGTCATCAAGACTTGGTAGAAGGTCTTCCTTTAAATTTTAAAATCATAGCTCATAGTGAAAATACCAAAGTTGCGGCCATGGCAAATAGAGATAAGAAGATTTACGGGGTTCAATTTCACCCTGAAGTTAGTCACACGCCTTTAGGAAAAAAATTGTTTAAAAATTTTCTTTATAAGATATGTCAGTGCCAACCGAGCTGGAATTTGGAATCTTTTATCCAACAATCTATAAGGGATATTAAAGAAAAAATTGGAAAAGGTAAGGTAATAGCTGGAGTAAGCGGAGGAATAGATTCAATAGTGGCAGCAGTATTGACCCATAAGGCTATTGGTAATCAACTACATTGTATCTTCATTAATAATGGCTTATTAAGAAAAGGAGAAGCAGAAGAAGTACAGAAAAGATTTGAAAACAATTATAAAATAGATTTAATTTGTATTGACGCTTCTGAAAGATTTTTAAAGAGATTGAAAGGGATAAGTGACCCCGAGATAAAGAGAAAAATTATTGGAGAAGAATTTATTAGAGTGTTTGAGGAGAAGGCTAAAGACATTGGTGAGGTGGAATATTTATTGCAGGGGACTCTCTATCCCGATGTAATTGAAAGCATTTCTTTAGAAGGTCCTTCTTCGACCATTAAGTCTCATCACAATGTAGGCGGATTGCCTGATAAAATGAAACTAAAAATCCTGGAACCCTTAAAATACCTGTTTAAGGATGAAGTGAGAAAAGTAGCTAAAAAACTAAAATTCCCTGACGAAGTTATCTGGAGACAGCCCTTCCCCGGACCGGGATTATCTATAAGGATAATTGGTTCGGTTGATGAAAAAAAATTAGATATTTTAAGGGAAGCAGATGACGTCATTCAACAGGAAATGAATAAAAATGCCTTGTATAAAAAGGTATGGCAATCTTTTGGTATTTTGCTCCCTGTAAAAACAGTAGGGGTAATGGGAGATATTCGAACCTATGATTTTGTTCTTGCTTTAAGGATCGTAAATAGTAATGACGGTATGACTGCTGATTGGGCTAAAATACCTTATGTAGTTTTAGGTAAGTTATCTAACAGAATTATTAATGAAGTAGAAGGTATTAACCGGGTAGTCTATGATATAAGTTCAAAACCACCGGCAACGATCGAATGGGAATGAAAATAGCGTGGAGCGTATAGCGTTTAGCGTATAGTCATTGGATATATTCTGTTTTCTTCTTTCCTAACTCTACGCTGTACGCTGTACGCTATACGCTATAAATAACAAAATATCGAAAAGGTAGGTAGTATTTTTATGTCTACATTAGTAGTAGTTGGATCACAGTGGGGAGATGAAGGAAAGGGAAAAATTACTGATTTGCTTGCTGAGGAAGCAAATATTATTGTTAGATATCAGGGAGGTAGCAATGCTGGACATACAGTAATAAAGGGGGACGAACAATATATCTTTCATCTTATACCTTCTGGTATCTTGCATGAAGGTGTAAAATGTCTTATTGGCAATGGAGTAGTGGTAGATCCGCAATCTTTATTACAAGAAATAGAAAGTTTAAAGGAGAAAAATATAATAATCGACGATAATTTATTTATTGATTTTAAAGCTCATGTTGTTTTACCTTATCACAAGACCTTAGATGAGGCAAAAGAAACAAGAAGAGGAAAAGATAAAATAGGTACAACAAAAAGAGGTATCGGCCCAGCCTATACAGATAAGGTTACCCGCACTGGGATAAGGATGATTGATTTGGTAGATGAAAAATCTTTATCGAAAAAATTAGAGATTAACTTAAACGAAAAGAGTGATATTTTTGAAAGATTATATGGACTTAAAATTTCTAATCAGGAAAAGAAGGACATTATAAAAAAATATACAAAATATGGACAATTGTTAAAAAAATACGTTATAGATGTTTCTCTATACCTGAATCAAGCTATTAATGCTGATAAAAAAATATTATTTGAAGGTGCACAAGGGACTCTCTTGGATGTTGATCATGGTACTTTCCCTTATGTAACTTCCTCTAATCCAATTGCTGGAGGTGCTTGTGTGGGAACAGGTGTAGGTCCTACCAAGATAGACCGAGTGACGGGCATAACCAAAGCCTACACTACCAGAGTAGGAAGAGGGCCTTTTCCTACCGAGCTAAAGAAACAATTGGGAGAATATATTCGCCAAAAAGGAGGAGAGTTTGGAGCAACCACAGGAAGACCTCGAAGATGTGGCTGGTTCGACGCAGTAATAGTAAGCTATGCAGTTAGGATTAATGGGATGAGCAGCATGGTTTTAACTAAAATAGATGTTTTAAGTGATTTTGAAAAAATTAAAATATGCACTTCTTATAAATACAATGAAGAAACAATAAAGGAGTTTCCGGGTAATTTAGAAGTATTGCAGAACTGTATTCCGATATATGAAGAGATGGAAGGATGGAAAGGAGATATTTCTC
>CAYTVM010000024.1:0-10596 GCA_964441685.1 uncultured Atribacterota bacterium
TCCGATCTTATATAAATATTTTAAAAAGTTAATATATGCTTTTTTTCTGGTTCCTGGTTTTTTCTTATATTTTTTTAACCTTCCAACCAGCTAACAAGTGATATAATGTGTAACATGTAGTAAGTAAACTGTAATAATTATCTGTTTTTATAATTTTAAGAATTTAATCTTATTACTCATTACATATTTCTCGCTAATGTATCTATGCGAGATGCAAGATATTAATTTTAGAAAAAGGAGAAAATGCCTTGACGAAAAGATTATATTATCAGGATTCTTATTTAAAAGAATTTAAGGCTAAAGTTTTAAAGAAGATAAAAAGAGATAATCAGCCGGCAGTTATTCTGGATGAAACCGCCTTTTATCCTACTTCTGGAGGTCAACCTTACGATAAAGGATTTATTCAGGGTATTCCGGTTATTGAAGTTGTAGAAGAAGACGAGGAGATAATTCATATTTTAAAAGAAGAGCTAAAAGAGGAGATAAATTCCGAAGTACTCGGAAAGATAGATTGGAAGATAAGGTTTGATCACATGCAGCAACACTTAGGACAGCATATCTTATCCGGGGCTTTGATGGAGATGTGGGGTTCTGAAACCGTATCTTTTCATTTAGGAGAGGAAGTTTGTACTTTGGATATTGCAAAGAGAAAAATATCCGAAGAGGAAGTCAAGGAAGCAGAGGAATGTACTAATGAAATTATCTTTAAGAATAGACCGGTAAAGTGCTATTTTGTGGAAGGAGAAGAGGAGTTAAAGAGATTAAATTTGAGGAAAATGCCTGAAAAAACAGGAAAGATAAGGATAATTGAAGTAGAAGATTTCGACCTTTCTGCCTGTGGAGGAACTCACTGTCGGGCAACCGGGGAAGTGGGATTGATTAAAATTACTAAATGGGAAAAAAGAGGGGAAAAAACTCGTCTGGAATTTATCTGCGGAAGACGTGCCTGGAAAGATTATTTTTGGAAGAATGAATTGATTAAAAATATTTCTAATCAATTAACCATTAAGGATTCCGAACTGGGAGAAGCATTTGATAGGATGCTTGAGGAGAGAAAGAAAATCGGGAAGGAATTAAAAGATTATAAAGAAAAATTACAAGAATATGAAGCAAAGAGGTTGATTGATGAATCTTCCTTGAGAGACAGTAGAATAAAAATAATAAACAAAGTGTTCGAAGAAGAAAATTTTCAAGAAGTAAGGAAATTAATTCAGAAGATTATTAATTTGGATGAAAGTGTCGTAGTATTATTTGGGGTAAAAAAAGAGGGAGCGAAGATATTGTTTGCCTGCTCAAAAGCCTTAAAATATGACATGAATGGGTTAACAAGAGAAGCGGCCAAATTTATTGAAGGCCAAGGGGGCGGAGCGCCTAATTTTGCTCAAGCCGGAGGGAAAAGGGCTGAAGGGATTGAAGAAGCTCTGAATTATGCATTGGAACACTTTCAGGAATTTATTAAAAAATGAGAAAAAACAGAAAATTAAAAAATAAATTAGTTTCGGTGATAGTTTTTCTTTTAATAGCCTTTTTACTGGTCAGTTTTCAATCATTTTCTGCCGAAAGAGATTTGGTCAAGGAGCAGAAATTAGGGAAGAAACTTTCTGAAGATATCGAGAAAAAATATGAAGTCATTGAAGATTTAAATCAAAATTTACTGATTACAGAGATTGGTAATAAATTAGCTGAAGCTTCCGAGATAAAAGAGATGGAATTTCACTTCAGGATATTAAAAGAGGATGGACCTAATGCCTTTTCTATACCCGGTGGATATATCTATGTGACTTATGATCTTTTTGATTATATTCAATCAGATGATGAGTTAGCCGGTATTTTGGCTCACGAAATTGCCCACATCATTCACAATCATGCCTTAAAGCAAACCAGAGATAATACTAAATATAGTCTACTTACTATTTTAGCTGTTCTTCTAACCAGGGAACCGGATGTAGCTGTATTAGGTAAGTTAACTACTATTACCTTTCTGAATCAGTATAGACGAGAGTATGAGGAGGAGGCAGATTTAACTGCTACAGAACTAATGATTAAAACGGGATATAATCCGGTAGGTTTTTTAACTTTTTTAGAAAGATTATACACCCGGGAAATGTTTAAACCTGAACTACATTTGGGGATATTTCAAACTCACCCTGAAACCGAAAATAGGGTGAATTATGTGAAAGAAATGCTTATAAAGAAGGGGATAAATATCAATAGGAGAGCAACAACTGATTATCTTGAAGTGAGCTCTAAATATATATTAAAAGATTCTTTTTATACGGGTATTATCTGTATTGATGATATTCCCGTGTTAACTTTAACTTTTCCCAAGAGGGAGGAAATTTTTCTTAAAATAATTGAAACCAGTCAAAATCTGGATAGATTTCTTAGTATTGATTTAATTCCTTATGAAATAAATGTTTCTGTAGAAGGGAGTAAATCTACACTACTCATTCGGAATAATAGAATAATATCCTTAGATGATTCAGAAGTAGTTTATTTAGAAAAAACCGCAGAAGAAGTATTGCAGGAAACTAAAGATAAAATAGGGCAGGTACTTTGGGAATTTAAACTTAATATGCCTTTTAATGTTAAGGGTGATTTTTAAGAATTATCCTAAATAGGCTTTAACTACTTTGGGGTTTTTAGCGACTTCGTCAGCAGGGCCCTCTAAGATAATATTACCTGTTTCCAAAACATAAGCTCGATGAGCTACTTCTAAAGCCATATGAGCGTTTTGCTCTACTAATAAGATAGTAGTGCCTTCAGAATTTACCTGTCGTATTACTCGGAATATGTCCTGAACTAAGAGGGGTGCCAAACCCATAGATGGTTCATCCAATAACATTAGTTTAGCCCGAGCCATTAAACCACGACCTAAGGCTAACATCTGTTGTTCTCCCCCGGACAAGGTTTCTCCAAGTTGAAATTTTCGTTCTTTTAGTAAAGGAAATAAGTCATAGACTTTATTTAAATCTTCTTGAATGGCCATTTTATCTCTTCTTCCCCAGGCAGCAAGTTCTAAATTTTCCTGAACTGTCAAGGGTCCAAAGATTATTCTTCCTTCCGGGACATGAGCTATACCTAATTTTACTAAATCATATGCTGGTACAGATAACAAATCTTGATTTAAAAAAGTAATGCTTCCACCTTGGGGTTTAAGAAGGTTGGAAATGGTGCGTAAAGTAGTTGATTTACCAGCTCCATTTGCCCCAATCAAGGTGACTATTTCGCCTTCTTTGACCTCGAAAGAGATGCCTTTGAGGGCTCGAATTGGGCCATAAGATACATCTAAATTATGAATTTTTAACATCTGTTTTTTCTTCTCCTAAATAAGCTCCAATTACTGTTGGATTTTTTTGTATTTCCTCAGGAGTTCCTTCTGCGATCTGTACGCCAAAATCCATAACCATAATTCTTTCACAAATTCCCATTACAAATTGCATATGATGTTCTATTAAGAAAATCGTTAATTGAAAATCTTCTTTAATCTTTTTGACTAATTCCATTAATTTAATTGTTTCATAAGGGTTCATTCCGGCAGCTGGTTCATCAAGTAGAAGTATGTTTGGTTTAGTCGCCAAGGCTCGGGCTATTTCTAATTTTCTCTGTTCACCATAGGGGAGGCTTCCAGCCGGGTTATTGTAATAAGCATGTAGATCAAAAAGGCGCAGCAATTCCATAGCTTGTTTACTCATTTCTTCTTCCTCACGATGATAATTTTCATCCCTTAGTATGCCTGAGAGGATACTATAGTGAGTACGAAAGTGATAGGCAATGAGTATATTTTCTAAAACAGTTAAAGCTGGGAAAAGACGAATATTTTGAAAGGTTCGAACAATTCCTTTTTGAGTAATTTTATGGGAAGGTAGTCCTCCAATATTTTCTTCCTGACAGAAAATCTCTCCTGAAGTGGGAGGATATATCCCGGTAATAACATTAAATACAGTAGTTTTGCCTGCACCGTTAGGGCCAATAAGACCAACTAGTTCTCCTTTTTCAATATTTGTATTAAATTTTTCCACCGCTTTCAACCCACCAAAATAACAGCATAAATCTTTCAATTCTAAAATCGCCACTTAATTTACCTCTTTCTTTTTGGGAACTAAAAATGAAAATTCACGATTACCAAAGATACCATCAGGTCTTCTTAACATGAGTATAACTAAAAATAAGGGGTAAATTACCATTCTCCATTGCTGAAAATTAATGACTCTTAAGAATTCCGGAAGAATAGTAAGACCGGTTGCCGCAATGATAGAACCAGTGATACTCCCCATTCCTCCGGCATAAAGGTAAATAAGGTAATCAATTGATTTGATAAAGCTAAAGTTTTCAGGATGGATAAATCTTAAGACGTGAGCAAAAAGTCCGCCCCCTACTCCAGCAAAAAAAGCGCTCAAGCTAAAAGCAATAATTTTATACCGGGTGGTATCGATACCCATAGTCTCTGCGGCGACTTCATTTTCCCTGATAGAAAGACAGGCTCTACCGTGGGTAGAATAAATAAAATTACGCATAATAATGACTGACATTATACAGATAATATATACCAGCCAGAATTTAGAAAGTGCGGGTATTGTAGAGAGGCCTCGAGGGCCACTTAGTTTGGCGATAGTTTCGGAAAATTTAACCAACCCTATTTTATTTAAAAAGGCAGCGATTTCATCAGAGCTGCGGACAATCGAACGAATGACTTCACCAAAAGCTAAAGTAACTATCGCTAAATAATCTCCTCTTAATTTTAAAGTAGGTAATCCGATAAGATATCCGGCAAAAGCGGCCAATAATCCTCCCATAATCAAAGAAAAAAGAAAAAGCGCCAATTGAGGAAAATACGCCATGTTAGCTGCCTTAAAAAGAATAGTAGTGAAATAAGCCGAAGTATAAGCCCCGATACACATAAAACCTGCATGGCCAATAGAAAATTGTCCGGTAAAGCCATTAATTAAATTCAAGCTGACGGTCATAATGATATTGATCATGGCGAACATAATAATCTGCATATAGTAACGGGTAAGCAGGCGAGGGGCAATGGGGATAGTTCCATTAAATATCTCAAATAATAAATAAATTAGAGCTGTAATTAATATAAATTTATAATAATTTCTTATTAAATTTATAATATTTTTTATAATTTTCATCAATTTAAACCTTTTCTTTGGTAAATTTTCCTAAAAGTCCTGCCGGCTTAAATACTAAAACTACTATTAGGATTACAAAGGCAATACCATAGCCAAAATTGGAATTAATCGAAGTGGCAAAAGTTTCGGAGATACCCATCACATAACTTCCCAACATAGCTCCAGGGATGCTTCCAATGCCTCCTAAAACCGCGGCAATAAAAGCCTTAAGACCCGGCCAGATTCCTAAATAGGGAGATTGTAATTGTCCGTAAGTAAGTGCAAATAGGGTGCCTGCAGCAGCAGCAAGAGCAATACCTATACCAAAAGTTATAGAGATAATGTTATTTATATTTATACCCATCATTAAACAAGCATCTTTATTAAAAGCAACCGCTCGCATTGCTTTTCCTATCATAGTTTTCTTTACGATATATTGTAAAGCGATCATAAGAATAATGGTGATTACAACATCTAATATTTTTATATTATTGATAGAAACTCCAGCTATATTGTAGGTTTTATCAACGATTAAAGCGGGGAAAGGGATATATTTTGGACCAAAGACAATCTTATTTAAAGGGAAGGGGACATTTTCCGGTGATAGAGCAAAAAAGTTCTCTAAAAAAAGAGAAACACCTAAAGCAGTGATTAAAGCCGCTAATCTGGGTTTAAATCTTAAAGGCTTATAAGCAATTTTTTCAATGGCCATTCCCAATAGAGCGGTTACGACCATAGAAAAAATCAACACGATTAGAAAAGGAAAACCAATGTTGTGGGCGACTAGATAATTACCTAAAAAGCAAGAAATATAAGCTCCAAACATAAAAAGGTCGCCATGGGCGAAATTAATGAGCTTGATAATCCCATAGATCATAGTGTAACCCAAGGCAATTAGTGCATAGATGCTTCCCAACTGGATTCCATTGACTAACTGTTGAAAAAAGGCTTGAGTTCCAAAAGATAAAATATATAAAAATAAAAAAAACAAGATAATTACAGAAATAAAAACGTATTTTTTCCAATTTGTCAATTTATTGTAAGTTAATATATTATTATTCAAAGAATCAGATAATTGTTTTTTAGTCATCTTCCTTTTTCTTTTCCAATTTTTTAGAAAATATTTTTACTGCTTTATATAATACAACAGGGCATTGCAAAAAGCAATGCCCTGTTGTTGTAGAAGTTTACTTAATATCCAAAAAATATTTTTTGGATATGTATATGTTTTTACGGTTGGACAAATTTTTGGAAGACGAATTTACCATCTTGCACTTTAATTATTGCAGCCTTTTTAAGAGGATCACCATATTCATCAAAAGTGATTTGACCTGAAACACACTCTAAATCAGTGGCCGAGATAGCATCTCTAATGGCTGCGCCATCCGTAGAACCGGCTCTGTGTAGAGAATCAATTAAAATTAAAGCTGCATCGTAGGCTAAAGTCGCTAAGGCATCGGGTGTTGCTCCATAAGTTTCTGCGTATTTTTTTACAAAGTTCTGTACAATGGGTCTAGGGTCTTCAGGCGAATAATGATTGCAGAAATATCCACCTTCTACTGCCTCGCCACCTAATTTAGTAAACTCTGCTGAATCCCATCCATCTGCTCCTACAAAAGGAACGGTTATTCCTAAACCTCGGGCCTGTTTAGCCATTAAAGCGGCAGCAGAATAATAGGCATCTAAAAAGATTACATCCGGATTAGCAGATTTTATCTTGGTTAATTGAGCAGAAAAATCAACGGTTTTGCTTTCATCAGTAAAAGATTCATAAGCCACTACTTTACCGCCTAATTTTTCAAAACTTTCTCTAAAGGCTTCAGCTAAGCCTTTGGTGTAATCATTAGCATTATCAAAGATAACTGCTGCAGTTTTTGCTTTTAAATCGTTGGTACTAAAAGTCGCTACAACTGCACCCTGGAAGGGATCAAGGAAACAGGCTCGGAAAATATAATCGCCAGTTCTGGTAACTTGAACAGCAGTTGAAGTGGGACTAATAACCGGAATGCCAGCATCTTGGGCAATAGGGGCACCGGCTAAAGTACAACTGCTCATTACCGAACCAAGAATGGCTACCACTTCATCCTGATCAATTAACTTACGAAAGGCATTAGCGGCTGCTTCGGGGGAACCCTGGTCATCTTCAAAGATGTAACGGATTAAATATTGTTCCCCTCCGATGTTAACTCCGCCTTTGTCATTTGCTTCTTGAAAGGCTAATATACAAGCATTTCGAGTAGAAGCTCCATAAGTAGCTGCTGCTCCTGTTAAACAAGCTACTCCACCAATTTTAACTATTTTTGCTGAAGCAACTGAAACAGAAAATAAAAAACATACCAAAATTAATAATATCAACAATTTTTTATTCATTATAAATCTCCTTTTAATATAAAATTTTTTTAATTGAAACAAAATCTGCGACTATATTAAGTCGATTGAATTGTCATCCCTCCTTTTAAACATAAAGATTTTGTAATAATATCGATATCATAATGCCTATGTATGTAATTCGACCTTTATTTAAAAATAGCCTAAAAGACTGGTTCAAATTTATGGAACCTATCCTTCAGGCTTTTTTCCTAAAAGTGTGGCATTTTTAAATAAATGCTTTATACCGCTCGGTCCAGACTTCTTCAAAAAACGGAACCCTAGGTATACTCCCAATATACTATGTAATTTTTAAAAAAATCTTACCATGCATGATTATAATTGTCAAGTTTTCGAATTGGGAAATCTATTTATTTGAGTAAAATGTAAATATTATAAATTGACTTATTATTATATTTGAAAAGGTACGGGCGTAAAAGATAATACGAAGAAAATTAAGGTGCAGATTCCCAATATTTTCCTTCTTTTGTCTAAAGGGGTAAAATCATCTAATGGTGGGAGGTGATTAAATCCAAATATTAGAAGTAAGATAAATAATAAGGTCCACGCTGGATTAACAAATATACAGATAAGGCCTAAAATACCCAAGGTTATATAATATGCAATTTTACTATTTTTGCCTAACAAGGAATAAATGATGTGCCCGCCATCTAACTGTCCAACAGGAAGGAGATTTAAAGCAGTTACAAATAATCCCACCCAACCAGCATAGGCTATAGGATGTAAGATGACATCCTGACCTTCCGGAAGATACCCAAACATAATTTTTTCTATAAATGAGAACAGGATAGAACTTCCCAGAGGTAAAATTGGCCCCTCAATATCTGAAATTATCGCCACTTCTGACAGTTTAAGTCCGATGATTATAGTAGGGATAGTGAGAACTAAACCTACCAAAGGTCCAGCTAACCCAATATCAAATAAAGCTTTACGATTGGGCATAATCCCTTTCATTTTGATCACTGCTCCCAAAGTACCAAAAGGAGATAGGGGAAAGGGGATAAAAAAGGGCAGGGTGACTTCTACTCCATATCTTCTGCTAACAAAGAAATGGCCTAATTCGTGAGTAAGTAGAATGGTAATTAAAAATAAGGCATACCAGATACCACCTATAAAAAAACAAGAAACCATGGTTAGAAGAAATAGTAGTAAATGTAAAATTGATCTTCACCTCGTTTTGTTATATTGTTTTTCACTGTAATAAATTTATTATATATTATTATTTTTTATTTATAAAGCTAAAATATTTGTATGGAGTATCAAGTAAAGAAAAAGAAAGTATTTTAGAAAAAAATAAGATAGAATAAAGATTAAAATCGGATTTATTCTTTTAATTTTGTTGTTTTGGAGTAAAATGGTTATAGAAAAAGAGTATTTCGTATTTCGTGAAGAAAAATATTGAATAGTGTATAGGATGTAGGAGAATTTGATTCATCAAAGACATAAAGTGAATATAAAATAAAAAGGATACTGTAAGTATGGATAAAAGTATAAAAAAAGTGAGAGCCCATCTTCTTATTTTTGGAAGAGTACAGGGAGTGGCTTTTCGTTATTATACTCAAGATATTGCCCAAAATTTAGAAATAAAGGGATGGGTTAGGAATTGTTGGGATGGTAAGGTAGAGATAGTTATGGAAGGGGAAGAAGAGAGAGTTAAAGAACTAATAGATTGGTGCTATCAAGGACCGGGAAGTGCAATGGTAGAAAAAGTAGACATAGAATGGGAAGAATATAAAGGAGAATTGAATTCTTTCAGTATCAGGGGATAGTAAAAACTTCCAATTAAATAATAATAAAAAGAAAGCAAGATTAAAAATATTTTTCAATCCATTGGTTTTTATATTATAATTTATTAAGGTGCAATAAGTAAGCATAAATTTTTAAATTTATTTTAGAAGGGGGGAAATAAAATGTGGATTATTTTGGGAGGGATAGTTTCCGTAATTTTGGGGATATTAGGATTAATCAAATGGTGGTTATTGTTTCTAAAAGCTTTAACCGCCCTGGTGCCTTTTATTTTATTAATTAGTGGAATATTTGCGATAATAATAGGCATAAGCTCTGTCAGGGAGAGTGCGGAAGAAAAAAAAGAAGAAGCTGCTGAGCAATCTACTGAAAATGATAAATCCTAATCTGAAGTAGTATTTAAAGTGTCAAAATTTATATATATAATGGCAAGGGATTTTAAAAAGTGAGTAAAGATTTTAAACCTAAACCAAAGAAGCCGAAGTTTAAAGAAAATTTAAAAATCGCCATAACCATATTAATCATGATATCGCTTTTTTACGCGCTGATTTATTTAGGAGTAGATAAAATACTAACTACTGCAATTGTTGCCTTATTGGGAATTTTTATGGAGGCAGTTGTACAAGTTTTTTCTCAAGTTATTTTTATCATTCAATCAATTCCCTATATAGGGCCGATTGTAGCTAAAGTAATAGTCTGGCCCTTCTTTATTACTATAAATGCAGTAGCTTATCTGGTTACTTTGACATTAATTAGAGTTAAGGGGTATAAACAAGTAGCCAATGCTCGTGTGTTAACTGCTGTTTTTCTTATCGGAATATTGTTAGGATTTATTTTGGGCCGGGTGGTTAAGATTATTTAGAATATTATCGAGTATTAAGTATTGCTTTAAGAAGCCAAAAGCGAAATTTGTATCTCGTATTCTAGCGCGAGGAGCGTATAGTATTTAGCGGCGGGTGGAATACAGTGTCAGGTAATGTGTGATAGATAATTATGTAGGGGTTTAATGAATCAAGCCCAAGAAAAGGGGTCGGATAAATCCGACCCCTGAATTGATGAATTTGATTTTTTCCGGCATTAATACCAGAGAGAAATACTTTGGCTAATATTAACGGAACTTATAATAGAATTCTCGTACGAGGAGCAAAATTCAGGAAATTAATATATTTAATAGATCAAACTTGACGAGAAATCAGTAAGAATAAATAAAGCCAATACATCAGTATATCTTTTTGATAATTAGCTTTTTGATCTATCGAGTCGTTGTTCAGTTGCTTGTAAAATCATTTTTAGCATTTCACTATAAGATACCCCGGTAAGCTCTGCCATCTTGGCAAGATGA
>CAYTVM010000025.1:0-2439 GCA_964441685.1 uncultured Atribacterota bacterium
CGGGTAGTACTGGCAAACTTTCAATAGAATCAATCAGTTGATCCATCTGTTGCTTGAACTCCTTTACGGGGCGAAAGCCATCTATTCGAATTGCGCCAAAAAAGTGATTCATATCTGTATCTAAAGCAGCACCCGAGAGTATAGTGCAAAAGATATCCACCAGCACAGCAAGTCCAAAACCTTTAAATCCACCGGTTTCGGGTAATCCGCCTAAAGGAAGCATGCCGCCTTTCCATTGATTATCTCCGATATCAATTTTTGGTGTATCCGTTATAAAATTACTATTCTCGTCAACTGCCCATCCCTTAGGGATTGCTTTTCCTTGTCTTCTAGCAATCTCTATCTTGCCATATGCAACAACACTGGTAGACATATCAAGAACAAACGGATGTCTCTTATAGGCAGGCACAGCAACTGCAATTGGATTCAGTCCTCCCGCCCTTTTGTTACTTCCGGGGGCCATCATAAATCGTCCTCCGGCAGTCATAGCAATACCTATCATATCGTGTTCAAGCGGCATCATAGAGTAATAAGCAGCAGCTCCAAAGTGTGTACTGTTTTTTACTGAGACAAACCCCGCACCAAACTTTTTAGCTCTCTCTATTGCTTCAAGCGTTGCATGGTAACCGGCTACGAAACCAAGTCCAGAATCTCCATCCATTATCGCAGACATCGATGAATGATTGGTTAACTTTAATTCAGGTTTTATTTTTACCTTTCCTTGTTTAATCCAGTTCACGTAAAAAGGGCTTAGATGTGCCACTCCATGCGATTCAACTCCTCTAAGGTCACTATTTACCAACATTTTGGCGGTAATGTTAGCATCATCTTCAGGAATACCTAGCTTTTGTAACACATTTGATGAAAATACTTCTAATTTATCCGAATTAAAACGTCTTCTATTATCCATACATTTCTCCTATCATTTATTTTTCTAATACAATACAGCAAAAACCACTATATAATACAATATATATAAGGTAATACATATTCTGCAAAAAGGCAATAATTTCTAAAAAACATTCCCCAATCAATCAAAGGAGCAGGTTGGAAAAATTACTAATAGAATATTAAAAAATATTACAAATTGCTTCCCCTAATTTATCATACACTTTTTCAATCTCATGACTGATATAAGAGTTGCGAAAATCGTTCTGTCTGGGGTAGACAGACCATAATCAGCCCTTTGGCTTTTGCTGAAGGGCTTTTTTATTATAAATATTCTTCTAGGAAAAGAAGGATTTTTGAATCAATGTGTCGTATTAAGAGAATAGTATATCGAAGAATATTAAGCTAATTTATTTTTCAACCAAGCTGAAAAGAAAATTGTTTTCTTATGCTATTTTTTTATTTATAATTATTACAAGACACTTTATAAATATAAGTCTATACTGAAAAATGTAGTATGGAAAGAAATTGTTTTTGTGGATACTGACCCTAAGAATATTATATATTGAGAATAACCATGATTTTAAAATGATATAATAGGTCTTGGGCAGCACACATTTTCATTGAAACTTTTTGATTTATTTGATATTTTAAATTATACGCTAGGAGGGTTTATAAATGGAATACAGAAAATTAGGTCGAACAGGACTTGATGTTTCTATTATATCGTTTGGCGGTGTAATGGCGAAAAACATGGAGCAGGAAGAAGTAAATAAAGTGGTTTCTGAGGTTATCAAAAGAGGAGTGAATTTATTTGATGTTGGGCCAACTTATGGAGACGCTCAAAATAAACTAGGACCTGCTATAGAAAAATATCGGGAACAGATAATTTTAACTTGTAAAACTGAGGCTTATAAAACCAAAGAAGAGGTTAGGTCTGACTTGGAAAATTCTCTAAAATTATTAAAAACCGATTTTTTTGATGTATACCAGTTACATGAAGTCATCAATGAAGATTTGTTGAAAAAATCAATGGGTTCGAAAGGAGCCTTGGAAGCCATTCTGGAAGCTAAAAAAGAAGGCTTGGTTAATTATGTCGGATTTTCAACTCATAGTGAAGAATGGGCACTGAAACTTATGAAACTCTATGATTTTGATACTGTTATGTTCCCTGTAAATTGGAATTACTGGTACAACTATCATCAGGGGGAAGCAGTAATAAAAAAAGCCCGCGAAACGAATAAAGGCATACTGGCTATTAAATCTTTAGCTCAAAGGCGTTGGAAAGATGGTGAGGAAAGGCATGGATATAAAACTTGGTATAAGCCTTTGTTTGATAACGATGAATTAGCCATGCTCGCACTCAAATTTACATTATCAAAAGATATTCATTCTGCAGTTAGCCCAGGCGATAAAAGGTTGTTGTATAAAAGCATTGATTTAATAGAAAATAATAAAGGTTTTTTAAATCTTTCAAATTCTGAAAAAGAAAGATTGGAAGAATTTGTTGCTCTATATGGGGGACAACTTTATCCGGTTGTAATATCTTAA
>CAYTVM010000025.1:2539-10533 GCA_964441685.1 uncultured Atribacterota bacterium
GGAAGAATTTGTTGCTCTATATGGGGGACAACTTTATCCGGTTGTAATATCTTAACCTGTTTTTAGGAATGAAAATACTCCTCTTTTGGTAATCTATTTTTTCTGTCTAAGAACAAAAGGCTTAGCCCTAAAAAGGCGGAATAAACTTGAAGATTTTTCCATCAAGTATTTGCAAATTTTTCAGGAAGAAACTTTCAGATGAAAGACAGAGTAAGAGAGTCATCAATTGTTTTTTTAACCTGTCTTTTTATTTTGAAGTGAAATAGTTTGCAGGAATTTAATAAAGGAGAGTATAATTTTTACAATAAAATAAATGTCAGAACAACGGTCCCTCTGGCATCCTTTAAATACACTTTTCCGGTTTCATCGCTTATACAAAAAGTTACAAAAATTGTCTAACGTCCTTCGTAAAAATTTTAATCAAATCCCTCAACCCATAATTTTTTTTGCATATCTTCAATAATTTGGTTACAATTAGAACATAAAAGCGGACAGAAAAATCCATAAATAAATGATTAAAAAATAATTTCATAAGGAGGATATTAAAATGAAATTAAAAGGAATAAAAATTGCCATTTTAGTTGAAGATTTTTATAATGAGTTCGAATTGTGGTATCCATATTATAGATTGTTAGAAGAAGGTGCTGAAGTGAAGCTTGTTGGACCGGAAGCCAAAGTTTACGAGAGCAAGCACGGACTTCCGGCTGAAGCTGATTTGTCTGCAGCAGAGGTAAAAGCAGGGGATTTTCAGGGAATCATAGTTCCCGGAGGTTATGCTCCTGACAAATTACGCCGTTACCCGAAAATCCTTGACCTGGTTCGGGAAATTTTTGAAAATGGCGGCATAGTCGCTTCTATCTGCCATGGTCCCTGGGTCCTTATCTCGACGAATATTATGAAGGGTAAAAAAACCACAGGTTTTAACTCCATTAAGGATGACCTGGTCAATGCCGGAGCGATTTACCTGGATAAAGAAGTCGTGGTGGATAATAATTTAATTACTTCCAGAACACCTCAAGACCTTCCGGCATTCCTTCCGGCTATCATTGCAGCTTTGCAAAATAAATAGAATACTTAAAGGAGAGAAATAATGAGGATATTTGGCGAAGTTTTTATGGGAATTGTATTTTTAGTAGTAGGTATCATTTTACTTCTGAATACTTTTTTTAATTTCAATATTAATGTATTTAAGTTAACAATAGGAATTCTTATTGTCTTGTGCGGAGTATTTATCCTTTTTAATGGTTTTGGTTTTCAAGATAGTAGAAACATTGTCTTTAGAGAAGGAATCATCAGGGTTTCGGAAGTTCAAGACGAATATAATATTATATTTTCTTCGGGAACGGTCGATCTATCAAAAGTAAAGATAGAAGGTAAGGTAAAGAAAATAGAAGTTAATACCATATTCGCAGAGGGAAAAGTGATCCTTAATCCTGATATCCCAACATTGATTAGAGCGAGTTCTGCCTTTGGCGAATTGGAATTACCGGATAGATCATCAGTGATATTTAGTTCCCAGAAATACAGAATAGGTGATATCAGCGCTGATCAAGGATATTTAGAAATTGAAGCAAGTGCAGTATTTGGTAGGCTAAAATTTATCACTACTCCTTAATTTTTGTAGTTTCCCCCGGAAAGAAAAAAAGGAACAGGCTACTTTTTTATACAGCATTAAAAGCAAGAAAATGTATAAAGCAGTCTGTCCCCTTTTTTTATATTTAGATTTATCCTTCTTATCTTTGCTGATTTTTTTCTATCTTTTCTTTTGTTTTTTTAACTCGATACTTAATACTATATACTCGATACTATATTTAGATTTGACAGGAAATAAAAAATATGTTATATATAGACTGACGGTCAGTCTAAAAATAAAAGGTGAAATAATTATGGTAAGGATCATCAAAAAATATGATGAACGTAGAACAGAATTTCTCAATACAGCACAAGAATTATTTTTTACCAGGGGATATGAACAAACTTCAGTTGAAGCCATTATTAAAGAAATGAAATTGTCTAAAGGCACATTTTATTATTACTTCAAATCTAAAGAAGAATTATTGGATGCATTGGTTGAAAGATTGAGTGAGAAGATTTTAGAAGAAGTCAAAAAAATTGCCGATAGAGAAGATTTAAATGCGATTACCAAGCTAAATAGGGCTTATGCTGTTACTAGAAGTGTAAAATTAGAAAATTTAGAATTATTAAAAGTATTGCTAAAAGTGATTTATGATGATAAAAATATATTATTTAGATTTAAAATATATAGGGGTAGCATAGAGATATTGGCACCAGAATTTAGCAAAATTATCAAACAGGGCATAAAAGAAAAAGTATTCAATACGCCCTACCCGGAGGAAGCTGCCAGTTTGATTTTTGAAATAGCTAATACGTTTAGCGAAAAGGTTCCTAACCTTTTATTAGGAAGTGATAAAAATCCAAAAAATCTGGATAAGGCTGAAAAAGAATTCAGGGTTTATGAAAATGCCATAGAAAGAATTATTGGTGCCGAAGAAGGAACGGTTAAAATTGTCAATCGAAATATTTTAAATTATTTTCATGAAAAAATAAACATTTGAAAAGATTAAAAAAATTTCAAGATTTTTAATGTAAATTGTAGGAGCAAAAAATGTTTAGCATCAAACTTGGCCTAAAAAATTTAACCCGTAATAAAAGAAGGAATGCCATCACTATTATGGTGATTGCCTTTGCTTTTTTTATTTATTTATTTTTAGATTCGGTGATGGGCGGCATGGAACAATTGTCCTTTGATAATATAAAAAAATTTGAAACCGGAGACATACAAGTTGCCTATCCTGAATATTGGGAAGACAGGGAAAAACTGCCTTTAGAAAATTTAATTTATTTGAATCAGCAGATAGAAGACAGTATAAAAAATGGGAATGGTCAATTGGACATCTCTCCCGAGCTTAGATTTAAAGCCAACCTGAATAACGGGATTGATGAAACAGAGGTCATAGGTCTGGGTATCATACCGGAGAAATATAATGAAGTCTATGACACGCATGAGTTTTTGATTGACGGTTCAAGCTTTACTTCGGGAGAGTCTAAGGCGGTAATAGGGAAGGGATTGGCTGAGCTGATGGATTTGAAAGTCGGTGATTATATTACCCTTCTAGTCAGGACCAAAGAAGAGACTTTTAATACCATTGATTTGGAAATTGGGGGATTGGTAAATACACCTGACCCGTTGATTAATAATGGCATTGTTTTTGTTCCTTTGGATATTGCCCGGCAGGCCTTGAATGTGGAAAATGGTGTGAGCATGATGACCATTAAAGCAAATAAGGGAAAAAATATTGACCCTATTATAGAGGAAATCAATCAAAATTTTCAGAAGAAAAACTTGAGTATCAAAGCTTACTCCTGGCGGGAATCTGCGGAGACGGTCATCGCTTACAGTGCTGCTCAAGATGCTGAAACCGCTATTACTTTAAGCGTTATTTTAATGATAGGTGTGATAGGAATTATTAATAATGTTATCCTGTCTGCCCTGGAGAGGACCAGGGAAATTGGCATGATGAAGGCTTTGGGAATGAGAGAGTGGGAGATTGTTCTGGTATTTATGGTAGAGGCAACCGGTGTTGGCATCATCGGTGGACTGTCCGGCTGCTTATTGGGAGCTGCAGGAGTAGGATGGATGGTCAAATATGGATATGATTTAAGTTATATCGGTGGAGATATGTCTATCTATGGCATCCCGATTATGGATAAAATCTATGGGGTCTGGAATTTACCTTCTTTTGTTTTTATCTTCTTTTTGGGAGTAGTACTTGCTTTATTTTCCAGCATGATTCCTGCCTACTGGGCAGCCCATAAAGACCCGGTCAAAGCCATTTATCATCGATAGGTGAAAAAAATTGAAATAAAGGTTAAAATAGTAAAAGAACATGAACTACATTCTATGCAACGGAGTAGTTATAAAAATATAAAATAAATCATTAATTCAATCGAATTTAGTCAAGGAGGAAAATTAAATGTCTTTACTCGAACTAAAAGGAGTTAAAAAAATTTATCAACAGGGAAAAATAAAAGTACCTGCTTTGCGAGGAGTAGACTTAATAGTAGAACAAGGTGAATTTTCAACCATTTTTGGCCCATCCGGTTCAGGGAAAACCACGCTTCTCAACATGATAGGTTGTTTGGACACACCTACTGAGGGAGAAATTCGTCTAAACGGAAATAAAGTAAGCGATCTTTCCAGGAAAGCCCTTGCCATGACCAGAAGGTTCAATATCGGATTTGTCTTCCAAAGTTATAACTTGATTCCGGTATTGACCGCCTATGAAAATGTAGAATTCGCCATCCGTTTAATTGACCACACCTCGGAATTAAACATCAAAGAAAAAGTATTAAAAATATTGGACGAAGTGGGCCTTAAAGGATTTGAGAATCGCAGACCCAATGAACTCTCCGGCGGAGAGAAGCAAAGAGTGGCTATTGCCCGGGCTTTAGTCAAAGAACCTAAACTCGTTTTAGCCGATGAACCTACTGCCAATCTGGATTCTAAAAATGCGACCGATGTAGTAAAAATTATGGTAAAGATGAATAAAGAATTGGGTACTACTTTTATCTTTTCTACCCATGACCCGATGGTCATGGAATATGCTCATAGATATATTAATCTTAAGGATGGTATGATTTCCGCCGATAAAAGAAAGGAGGCAAAAGGTGTTTAGTCTTAAACTCGGCTTAAAAAATTTAACCCGTCAAAAAAGAAGAAATATCATTACAATATTTGTAATTGCCTTTTCATTTTTCGGTTATTTATTTATGGATTCCATTATGGGCGGCATGGAAGAAATGTCTTTTAGCAATATCAAGAATTATGATACAGGAAATATTCAGGTGATGCATCCTGAATACTGGGAAGACAGGGAAAAGCTGCCTTTGGAAAATTTAATTTATTTAAATCAGGATACGGTAGACAGTATAAAAAACATGGATGGGGTAATAGGAGTATCTCCTGAACTAAGATTTCAGGCCAACCTGAATAATGGGATTGATGAAACAGTCGTCCTGGGGTTAGGTATCTCTCCCGAACAATATAGTGAAGTTTTCGCTACCCAAAACTATATCTTTGAAGGTTCGATGTTTGCCCTGGGTGAATTAAAAGCGGTTATTGGAGTAAAATTAGCTGAATTGATGGATTTAAAAGTTAATGATTATATAACGCTTCTTATTAGGACGAAAGAAGATACCTTTAATACCATTGATGTAGAAATTTCAGGTCTGTTAAATTCACCCAATCCGATGATTAATAATGGGATTGTTTTTGTTCCTTTAGATATTGCTCAACAAGCATTAAACATAGGTAATGGGGTGAGTCTATTTGCCTTGAAAACAGCTTCCGGAAATGAGGATAAAATCACTAAAGCATTGATGAACAGTTTTAAAGAAAAAAACCTAGATTTAAAAGCATATTCCTGGAGAGAATCTGCTGCATCAGTCATCGCTTTAAGCGCTGCCAAGAAGGGCGGAGCTGCGACTATCCTGTCAGTCGTTCTGCTTATTGGTATGATAGGGATTGTTAATAATGTTATTCTGTCTGCCCTGGAAAGAACGGGTGAAATCGGTATGATGAAAGCTTTAGGAATGAGAGAGTGGGAGATTGTTTTTGTCTTTATGGTAGAAGCGATCGGCATAGGCATCCTGGGAGGATTAGCCGGATGTTTGATTGGATTTGCCGGCATAAGCTATATGGCAAAATATGGTTTTGATTTGAGCTATATGGGTGGAGATATGTCTGAATTCGGCATTCCCATTCTCGATAAAATCTATGGAACCTGGAATATTCCCGCTTTCGGCTTCTTATTTATTTTAAGTGTCATGGTTGCACTGTTATCCAGTATAATGCCGGCATATTGGGCAGCACATAAAGATCCGGTAAAAGCAATCTACCATCGATAAGGAGGTAAAATATGAAATTTTTATGGAATTTAGCGAAAAAAAACTTAGCGAGATCCAGGATTAGAACATCGATATCTGCCATTGCTATCGCGGTTGCTATTATTGCCGTGGTCTTTGCCCGGGGGTTAATCAACGGAATGATAGAATCTACTTTTGAAAATCATATCAATTATACTGCCGGTCACATACGGATTATCGATGAGGAATATAAATTAAAACAACGTCTGTTATCTTTAAATTATACTGTGGATGGGTTTAACGGTAAAGGCTACGAAGATATGAGTGAAAAATTAAAGTCAGTGGCAGGAGTGGAGCAGGTTGTTCCGCGCCTTAAGTTCGGAGCTGTGGTCAGCATGGAGGATGAATTAGTAGGCATGATGGGCTGGGGAGTTGACCCTGCTGAAGAAGTAGCTTTTACCAAAATAGATAAAAAAATAGTCGAGGGAAGAATGATCGAGCTGGGGAGCAGGGAAATCGTGATGGGGGCAGGATTGCTGGAAAAAATAGACCGTGGAGTCGGGGATAAAGTGACTATTTTATACTCAACCCCCTTTGGCTCTTTTAAAGGTTCTACTTTCCTGATTGTTGGGAAGATTAGCAGTTCCATAAAGGTGCTGGATGATACTATTTTTTATCTTCCCTTGGACCAGGCTCAGAGGATTTTAGAGATGCCAGGCGAGGTGACAGAATTACTTTTAATTACTCCGGACCCATATAAAGCATCTTTGGTTTTGCCCGGCCTTAATGAACTGTTTTCCCGGGAAGGTGAATCCGGAAAATATATCATGCAGGTTTGGAATAGAGATTATGACCTTATTTCTCTATTTAATATAGTGACTAAAATATATAACTTTGTCTATATTTTTATCATCATGTTAGCTTGTTTCGTATTGGTGAACACCTTGATAATGATTGTCAATGAACGTACCCGTGAAATCGGGATGATGAGTGCCCTGGGTTTAAGCAGCAGAGAAATATTGGTTCTCTTTACCATGGAAGGAGCCATCATAGGTGTTATCGGTAGTACTATCGGTACTGTATTGGGAGGCATTCTCACCAAATATTTTTCTATTGTCGGTATTGACTATACTGCTTCCATGGAAGGAATGTCCGGGGGAGACTTTTTGCTGGAGCCAATTTTCTATACCGTCTTTAGTGCGGAGAATCTTATTTATAGCTTTGTATTAGGAGTGCTTGTGGTTACTATCGCCTGTATCATTCCAGCAAGGAAGGCCGCCAGGCTTGAACCCACCGAAGCACTGAGACAGATATAATAAAACAGTATCGAGTATATAGTATTGAGTATCGAGTTAAGAAATAGAAAAAAGAAAGGAAAGCAGAAAAAGAGTCAGTGTCGGGCATATAAATACAGTAATGAGTGATAAGTAATATGTAGGGGCTCGATTCATCGAGCCCGCAAAAGACGGGTCGGATGAATCCGACCCCTACAATAACTCAATAAAATATAAGACAAGCATATTGTTCTCCATCCTACTTTCTTCCCCCTTGAGAGGGGGGGAGAATTAAGGTGAGGGTGAAAAAACGAAAGGAGAGTTAAGAATGCTAAAAGTTAAAGTATTTTTACTGATAGGAATAGTCATGTCGGTTTTATTTTCAAATTTAATCATGGCACCTGCTACTGACCTAACCGCCGAGGAAATTATCAATATGAGAGATGATAATGAATATTTTGATACAGCTCAAATGGAAGCAGAAATGATTATTGTCAGTGGTAGCAGAAAAATAACCAAAACGATGGTTGCTTTAACCGATAAAAAAAATTCTTTGGCTGAATTTACCAATTCACAGGACAGAGGAACAAAATTCCTCAAAAGAGAAAATGACCTATGGATGTTCTTCCCGGATGCCGAAGAAATTATTAAAATATCCGGACACATGTTAAACCAGGGTATGATGGGGAGTGATTTTTCCTATCAGGATGTCATGGAATCAGATAAATTAACCGATTTATATGATTTTAAAATCATTAGGGAAGAAGAGCTGGATGGACGTCCCTGTTATGTATTGGAAGGTATTGCCAGAGAAGGAGTAAAAGTGTCTTATTA
>CAYTVM010000026.1:0-4720 GCA_964441685.1 uncultured Atribacterota bacterium
CAATCTTGATCTTGGTCATATCCGTTCCCCAGATATGGTTGGGATAAGAGGCTTTGGGCTTGGGACGAGAAATCTTTCTTTTTGCCTTATATCGATTTATCTTGGTCACCAAAAGACCCTGTTCTTTCATTAACCGGTAGATGCGCTTCTTGTTGACTATAATACCTTGCCGATAATAGAGATAAGCCCAACACCGGCGGTAACCCCAGAAGGGGTGTTCAGTTTTAATTGATTCGATTAATGATAAAACCGATCGATTTTTTTCTATCACAGATAAGGATTTTTTTCTTTTCATGATAGATACTCGCTTTTTTTTAACTCGATGGTCAGATCACCAATGATCTGCTTTAATTGTTGATTTTCGTTTTGTAACCTTTTTTCTTTCTTGGTAATGTTCTTAGTATCAAAAGCCTGATGACCATATTGGAGTAGTTGTTCTCTCCAGCGATAATATAGTGGTTGAGAGATCTGGTATTTATTGCATAATTTGCTTATCTCAATTTGGCCGGATAGACCTTCTAAAACAATCTTTAATTTTTGCTCACTGCTCCATTTGCGTCTTTTCATAGAATAAAGCTCCTTTCTTATTCTTGAGCTTATTCTAACTTAAAATAGTCTATTTGTTAAATGGGAGCAGTATAAAATTCATATAAATTTTAAAAGATAAGCGAGGGTAAATCTATGGACAAAATTAATTTACAAAAATTAGAAGCACTAAATAATCAACATGTTATAAAAGCAGTAGAAGAAGCTATCCAGCTTTGTAAGCCAGCAAAGGTAATTGTGATAGCTGACTCGAAAGAAGATGTTAATTATGTAAGAAAATCAGCCTTGATTAATGGCGAAGAAGCCAAATTAAAGATGGAAGGCCACACCATCCACTTTGATGGTTATGATGATCAAGGCAGAGACAAAGCCCATACCAGATATTTGTTGTCTAAAGACGTGGATTGGGGGTTAAAAGTAAATTCGATAGAAAAAGATAAAGGGCTCAAAGAAATATATTCTTACCTTGATGGTAGTATGGCCGGTAAAGAGATGTTAGTAAGATTCTTTTCTCTCGGTCCCACCAATTCTATATTTTCCTTAAAAGCTTTACAGATTACTGATTCTGCTTATGTAGCTCATAGCGAGGATCTTCTTTATCGGCAAGGATATGAAGAATTTAAAAAGCTTGACGGTTCCTCAGATTTCTTTTTCTTTCTCCACTCTGCCGGAAGATTAGAGAATGAAGTTAGCGTAGATATAAATAAACGGAGGATTTATATTGACCTGGAAGAAAACAGGGTTTACTCGGTTAATAATCAATACGCCGGTAACTCTTTGGGATTAAAGAAATTGGCTTTCAGATTGGCAATTAAAAAAGCCAATGAAGAAGGATGGTTGGCGGAGCATATGTTTATCATGGGCGTTCATGGCCCAAAAGATCGAATTAGCTATTTTACCGGGGCCTATCCCAGCGCTTGCGGGAAGACCAGTACCGCCATGATCTCTGGCCAGACCGTCGTTGGTGATGATATTGCCTATCTTAGAAAAATTGACGGGGTAATCAGGGCGGTAAATATGGAATCAGGTATATTTGGTATTATCCATAGCGTAAATTCGGAAGATGATCCGGTGATTTATCAAGCATTAATGACACCAGGTGAAATTATTTTCTCTAATGTATTGATTAATAATAAAACCCCTTACTGGGAAGGGATGAAAAAAGATATTCCGAGCAAGGGGATTAATTTTTCAGGAGAGTGGTTCCAGGGGAAAAAAGACAGTCAGGGCCAGAAGATTCCTTGTTCCCACAAGAATGCCAGATACACCCTCAGGTTAAATGAGCTGAACAATATTGATGCCAAGGCCAATGATCCCGATGGGGTACCGATAAAAGCTATTTTCTATGGAGGAAGGGATTCCGATACTACTATACCCATCGTGGAATCACTTACCTGGGCGCATGGTGTTTTTCTGGGAGCTACAATTGAATCTGAAACTACCGCTGCAACGCTTGGTGCCCGAGGAGTGAGGAAATACAATCCGATGGCTAATCTTGACTTTATTTCCGTGCCGTTAGGAACTTATATAGAAAATCATCTAAAATTTGCCGATGAGCTTAAGGAAGCTCCTAAAATTTATACTACTAATTATTTTTTAAAAGACAAAGCGGGTAATTATTTAAATAGCAAACTCGATAAAAAAGTATGGCTTCTCTGGGCTGAAGGGAGAGTTCACAATGAATTCGAAGCCCTTGAAATCCCGGTGGGCCGAATACCCAAATATCAAGACCTTAAAGAATTGTTTATTCGCGAATTAAGGAAAGATTATTCTGAAGAAGAATATATTCAACAATTTTCTTTAAGAGCAGTAAAGTATCTGGAAAAAATGGAAAGGATGAGTAGGATATTTGAAAATACTAAGATGCCCGCAGCTTTTACCCAAGAGTTAAAAGCACAAACCGAGAGATTAAAATCTGCGAAAACAAAATATGGAGAAGAAATAATTTCTCCTTTTCAATTTTTAGATAAATAAAATGAATTAATCATAGATTTTGGTATTCTAAAAACAACTACAGAAAAATAAATTTAAATAAAAAAAAAGGGGGGGGCGGAAAAATCCTCCCCCTTCAAGAACGGATTGCTCATCTTTACTTTTATCTGCATATCATATTGCTTCTACTCGTTTCAGAAAATATTCAAAAAAAAATTTCAAAAAAAGATTGAATTTTTAAACACCGTGTGATATGTTTATAATAGTAAATTGGGTCACCCAGTTACCCAATTTACTTAGAAAAAAGAGGCAGATATGGAATTTAAAGAAATTTCTTCTATTCGCTTATACGAAAGTGTAATAGAGCAGATTATGGAGCTAATTAAAAATAATGAATTAAAGCCAGGAAATAAACTTCCTCCGGAGAGAGAGCTAGCCGAAAGGTTATCTATTAGTAGAGGTTCTTTGCGGGAAGCCTTTAGAGTTTTAGAATCAAGAGGCATCATTAAGAGTAAGCCCGGTGGAGGAAGATATATTCGAGAGATCAGAAAAAATGGCTATAGTAATACAGAAAATATCATCTTAAGCTTAGAAAAATCTTCCATTCTAGAACTTTTAGAAGCAAGAGAGATTTTTGAGGTAAAAATTGCTAAAATTGCTGCCCAGAGAGCCTCTGTTGAAGACACAGAATTAATTGAACAGGCTTTAAATAAAATGAACCAGGAAGAAGAACTAAAATATGGAAAACACACAGAATCAGATACTGAATTCCATTTAGCCATAGCTGGAGCTTCCCATAATTTTGTTTTTACCAATATAATAAAGCTACATTTGGATTTATTAAAAGAGACCCGAGAAAAGACGCAGCAAATTCCCGGAAGGCGGGAAGAGCAATGGCACGAACACCAGTCAATATTGCAGGCTATTAAAGAACATGACACTAAAAAAGCTGGTGAAGCTATGCTGAAACACTTGAGAAAGGTAAGAGAAGTATTAGCGAAAATATAAAATCAAATCGAAAATTATATTAATAATTGGAATAAGTAGAATAAAGATTAGGATATTCAAAGAATATTATTTGGTAAAAGTGAGGAGATTACAATATGAAAGAGATAAGAATTCTATCACCCGTAGGGATGTTGGGATATGGTTTCCCAGCAGAATCTTTTCGGAAAGGTTTAGAAAAAAAACCTCATGTTATAGCTGCAGATGCGGGTTCCACAGATGCTGGTCCCCATAAATTAGGAGCAGGAGTGGGTATTGTAAGCAAAGAAGCAACCAAAAAAGACCTTACTTTAATTTTAATAGCAGGCTGCAAAAATAAAATACCGGTTATTATCGGATCCGCTGGGGGTTCCGGTGCCGAAATCCATCTTAATTGGACCTCAGAAATAGTAAAAGAAATTGCCAAAGAGAAAAATCTACACTTTAAAATGGCCTTGATTCATGCGGAAGTTGAAAAAGATTATCTTAAAAAGAAGTTAGCCGAGGGGAAAATAAAGCCTTTAGGTCCTGTCCCCGAATTAACTTCTAAAGATATAGAAGACGCTACTCGAATTGTAGCGGTAATGGGAGTTCACTCTCATATAAAAGCTTTAGAGCTAGGGGCAGAAGTTATTATTGCCGGTCGTTCCAATGACCCGGCTATGTTTGCCGCCCTACCCATTAAGGAAGGATATGATTCCGGACTGGCTTTACATATGGGAAAGATTTTAGAATGTGGAGCTATGGCTTCCACTCCCGGGACTACTTCTGATTGTATGATGGCATATTTAAGAGAGGATTGTTTTATAGTAGAACCGACTAATCCCATGCGAAAATGTATACCCAGCACGGTAGCTGCTCATACCTTGTACGAAAAATCAAGCCCTTTGCATATTATTGGTCCTGAAGGGATGGTTGATGTTACCGGATGTAAATTTGAGCAATATAGTGAAAGAGCAGTAAAGGTGTCAGGTTCCAAATTAAAGAAGAGCGACACTATTCATATAAAATTAGAGGGGGCAAGTAAGGTAGCTTATCGGACGATATGTATTGCTGGCGTAAGAGATCCAATTATGATTAAACAAATTGATGAATGTGAAAAACATGTCCGTGACACTGTACTTACTTATTTTAGTAATATTTCTCCGGAAGATTACAGTTTAATCTTTCATATTTATGGGAAGAATGGAGTCATGGGAGAATTAGAGCCTCAAAAAGAGATTACCTCTCACGAACTTTGTCTTATTTTGGAAGTTGT
>CAYTVM010000026.1:4820-10492 GCA_964441685.1 uncultured Atribacterota bacterium
TTGAGAAAGTTCTTTATTTTGTAGAGTTTGATCCTGCCAATGCCATAAAAGCAACTATTGTAAGACCAGTGGATTCAGGAAGCATCGGGGAGACCGATGTTTATGGTGCTCAACAACATGCCCCACTTTTAGATATCAAAATACCTTACGAGGAATAGGGAGGATAAAATGAGAGAAGATTTATTAAAATTTATTCCGGAATTTAATTTAATCAAAGATTTAAATTTGAAGGAAAAGGTTTTAAAAGTTTGGGAGATTGCTCTTGCTGCCGGAGATTGGGAAATAAAAGATCTGCAAAGAATGCCCTTTACTCTATTAATTGAGCCTTGTCCTTGTAGTATGATTGAACATATTAGGGGAGTAGTAAATGTTTCTGTGAATGCTGCGGTGGCTTTACAAAGTATTTATGAAGATAAAGTGAAAATAAATGAGGATTATCTTATTGCCGGGGCATTACTTCACGATATTGGAAAATTAGTAGAATATAGAGAAAAAAATGGAAAATTTATTCAAAGCAATTTAGGGAAATTAGTTCGTCACCCCATATCCGGAGTGGGCCTTTGTTACAGTCAGGGTATTCCCGAAGAAGTAATGCATATTATTGCCTCTCATTCCTGGGAGGGAGATCGTTCAAAGAGAACTCCGGAAGCCATTATTATTCACCATGCCGATTTTATCAACTTCGAACAGTTTAAATAAGGAGGCCATATTATGGGTAAGACTTTTGCAGAGAAGATATTAGCCCTTAAATCGGGTAAAGAAAGTGTCATTGCCGGAGAAATTGTCACCGTTTCTCCGGATATAGTCATGTCTCACGATAATACTGCCGCAATAGCTAAAAAATTTAAACAGATTGGGATTGATAAAGTAAAACATCCGGAGAAGATAGTCATTCCTCTGGATCATTGTATTCCGGCAGCAACAGAAAAATATGCTTCCAACCATAAAGAGATAAGAAAATTTGTCCAGGAACAAAAAATTGAAAATTTTTATGATATTAATACCGGAGTCTGTCATCAGGTTCTTCCCGAAAAAGGACACATCATCCCCGGGACTCTAATTTTAGGAGCAGATTCCCATACGACTACTTATGGAGCATTTGGCGCTTTTTCAACCGGGATTGGTAGAAGTGAAGTAGCTTCTATCTGGGCAACAGATAAAATCTGGCTTAGAGTGCCGGAGACCATCAAGATAAATATTGAAGGAGAAATTCCTCCGGGGATATCTCCCAAGGATATTATTCTCCATATTATCGGAGATTTGGGTGCGGATGGGGCACTATATAAAGCAGTAGAATTCAGCGGAAAAGTAATTAGAGAAATGGATATCGGGGGTAGAATGACCCTATGTAATATGGCAGTGGAGATGGGGGCAAAGATCGGCTACGTAGAACCAGATGAAAAAACCATACAATGGCTTGCTGCAAGAACCAATAAAAAATATGAAATAATAAAATCAGATACTAATGCCAACTTTGAGAAGATTAGTGATTACGATATAAGTAATTTGCAACCTCAAATTGCCTGTCCTCATGCCGTAGATAATGTAAAACCTGTATCAAAAGTGGTTGGGACCAAGATCAATCAGGCATTAATTGGAACCTGTACCAATGGGAGATTAGAAGACTTAAAAATCGCCTCTAAAATTCTTCGTGGTAAAAAGATCTCTAATAAAGTCAGACTATTAGTTTTCCCTGCCTCGATGGAGGTCTTTGCCCAGGCGATGGAATTAGGAATCCTTCAGGAATTAGTTAAAAGCGGGGCAGTAATCATGAATCCGGGATGTGGTCCCTGTTTGGGAGCTCATGAAGGGGCTTTGGCGCCGGGAGAGGTTTGTTTGAGTACTGCTAATAGAAATTTCAAGGGAAGAATGGGATGTAAAGAAGCAGAAGTTTATTTAGCCAGTCCAGCAATTGTGGCAGTTTCTTCCCTCTATGGCGAGATTACCGATATAAGGGGGGATTTAAAATGAGTATTAAAGGGAAAGTATGGAAATATGGTGATGATGTAAATACTGATGTTATCTTTCCGGGGAAGTATACTTATATCATAAGTGATCCCAAAGAGATGGCTCTTCATGCCCTGGAAGACCTTGATTCGAAATTTGCCAAAGAAGTTAAAAAGGAAGATATTATTGTCGCAGGAAGGAACTTTGGCTGTGGTAGTTCTCGGGAACAAGCCGCTACCTGTCTAAAATATGCTGGCGTGGGAGCAATTGTAGCAAAATCATTTTCTAGAATATTTTTCCGAAATGCTATTAACCAGGGACTTCCCTTGGTTCAATACAAAGAAGCAGTGGAGAATATATCATCAGATGAATTAATTGAAATTAATTTTGAAAAAGGAAAATTGTCGTGCAAGAAGGGAGTTTTTGATTTCCCTCCTTTACCGGAATCGGTGTTAGGAATTCTTGAAGATGGGGGACTTATTCCTCATACTAAAAAAATATTGAAAAGAGAGAGGGGAGAATAAAAATGGCCAAATATAAGATAGCCTGGCTACCGGGTGATGGAATCGGGAATGATGTCATGGAGGCAGCGAAGATTGTATTGGATGAACTAAAGCTTGATGCTGATTATATACTTGGTGATGTGGGTTGGGAATTTTGGAAAAAAGAAGGAAATCCTTTACCTGATAGGACCATGAAAATTCTCAAAGAGACTGATTGTTGTCTCTTTGGAGCGATAACTTCCAAGCCTAAAGAAGAAGCAGAAAAGGAACTTGACCCTGAGCTTAAAGGGAAAGGTTATGTTTATTCAAGCGCCATTGTAAAACTACGTCAGGAGTTTAAGTTACACACTAACCTGAGACCTTGCAAGGCTTATAAAGGGAACCCGCTTAATTATAGAGATGATATAGATTTAGTAGTTTTTCGAGAAAACACTGAAGGATTATACAGTGGAGTGGAATTTCATCCTCTGCCAGGTGATTTGATGGAATCGCTCTTAAAAAATCACCCCAAGATGAAAAGATTTGAAGAGATTCCTTTAGAAGATATCGCTTTATCCTGTAGGATCTTCACCAGGAAGGCTTGTCAATCTATTGTTCGTCAGGGTTTTGAATATGCTAAGAAGTTTAACAGAAATTCAGTGACGGTTATTGAGAAGCCAAATATAATCAGAGAAACCAGTGGATTAATGATAAGAGAGGCCCGTAAGATTGCTCAAGAATATCCTGGAATCGAACTCTGGGAGACTAACATAGATGCAATGTGTATGTGGTTGGTTAAGAACCCTCAAAATTATAGTGTCCTGGTTTCTTCCAATATGTTCGGAGATATAGTTTCTGATCTTTGTGCCCAATTGATAGGAGGTTTAGGGTTTGCCTCTAGTGCTAATATCGGAGATGATTTTGCCCTCTTTGAACCCACTCACGGTTCTGCTCCCAAGTATGCGGGACAATATAAAGTGAACCCCATGGCGATGCTGTTAACAGTTAAATTAATGCTGGATTATTTAGATGAAAAAGAATTGGCTCTAAGATTAGAAAATGCTATTGCCCGGGTTATTGAAGAGAGTAAAGTAAGAACTTACGACTTAGGAGGAACAGCTTCAACTTTAGATGTAGCCAGAGAAGTAGCAAAGAAAGTAATGAGTAATCAGTAATAAGTGATGAGTTGTGGGTTACAAGTTACCGGTTAAAGATTTGGAAGTCAGAATTCAGGAGCCAGAAGTAGGGACGTATTGCATACGCTATCATGAGTAATTAACTAACCAAAATAAAAGGAAGTGAAAGATGGAGACTATAAGTCAAAGATGGGCACGATTTGCCCTTGAATTAGAATATAATAAAATTCCCCCGGAAGCCTTAAAAGAAGCCAAACGATTTCTTTTAGACAGTGTAGGGTGTGCTTTTTCTGCGCTAAATAACAAAGATACTCAAGCAGCTTATGATTACATTCAGGATTTAGGCGGGAAGAAACAAGCGACTATTATAGGCTGGGGAGAAAAAACTAATTTACCCCAAGCTACCTTGATGAATTCCTTACTTATTAGAGCATTAGATTATAATGACATTTATTGGGAACAGGACCCCTCTCATCCTTCCGACATCATTCCTGCAGTTCTTAGCACCGGAGAATTTATGAAGAAAGATGGGAAAGAAATACTGTTAGGGATAGTGCTTGCATATGAATTAGAGATGCGATTGTGTCAGGCGGCGTTCCCGGGAGTTCGGGAGATAGGCTGGCATCATGCAACCCTTACTCAATTGGTAAGTCCGGTAGTAGCTGGAAGAATGTTGGATTTAAATGAGGGTGAGATAGTCGCTGCCATAGGGATTAACGGTTCTTCTCATTTTACCTTAGGGGGAGTAGTAGCCGGTTACCTTACCAATATGAAAAATGCTGCCGATTCTTTCGCAGTTGAAGCAGGAGTGCGGGCTGCCTTGCTGGCCAGCAAAGGTTATACTGGTCCGGTTGAAATATTTGAAGGAAAAGAAGGATTATTTGAGGTGTTAGATAAGATAAAATGGGATAAAGATATTTTAACTAAAGGATTAGGAGAGAATTTTTTAATTAATCAATGTGGTTATAAAGCTTTTCCTACTGAAGCCTTAACTCATCAACCGATTACCGCTGCCATAGAAGTGATGCAGGAAAATAATCTTCATTCCCAAGAAGTAAAAGAAGTTTTGGTAGAGACGACGACTCGAGGAGCAGATATTCTCTCCGATCTCAGCAAATACAAGCCGACTACTAAAGAGACAGCTGACCATTCTCTCCCTTATTGTATAGCAGTTGCAGTAGCTAAAGGTAATGTTCTCCCTTCTGATTTTGAGGAAGATGCCCTAAAAGATTCCTTTGTCTGGTCATTACTCGACAAGATTAAGGTAGAAGCCAATCCGGAAATCGATGCCCTTTTCCCTAAAGTAAAACGAGCTATTGTCACCATTAAAACTTCTAAAGGGGAATATAAAAAGCAGGAAGATTTTGCCAAAGGTCAACCGGAACGGCCTTTAAGCGAAAAAGAACTTATCTCCAAGTTTAAGGCTAACTCCAAGAAAAAAATGTCTCCTTCCAAAATGAAGGATATTATAAAAGCTACACAAGAATTAGAGAATATCGGTGAAATTGGAGAATATATGAAACTTTTAGTCAATGATAAATAGGAAAGGAAAGGTAACAATATGAAAGCGATAGTATTAGGTTGTGGTTTAGTAGGTGGCTTGATTGCTAAAGATTTAGCTAAAGATAAAGATTTTCAAGTAACGGTAGCCGATATTAATGAAAAAAAATTGGATGAACTAACTAAAGAGACAGATATACAAGGAATAAAAGCGGATTTATCCAGTTCAGAAGCCATTAGAAAGATAGTTGCTGATAAAGATATCGTCATTGGTGCTGTTCCGGGGTTTTTAGGATTTAATATGTTACGGTCGGTTATTGAAGCTGGTAAAAATGTGGTTGATATATCTTTTATGGCTGAAGATACTTTGAGTTTAGATGAACTTGCCAAAAAGAAAGGGATTACCGCCGTGGTGGATATGGGAGTAGCTCCGGGTATGAGTCATATGATCATAGGTTATGCTGATAGCTTGATAGATGAGACCGAAAGTGCTACTATTTTAGTAGGAGGTCTTCCGGTGATACGGGAATGGCCTTATGAGTATAAGATTGCCTGGTCACCTAAAGATGTTATAGAAGAATACATAAGACCGGCAAGATTAATAGAA
>CAYTVM010000027.1:0-10357 GCA_964441685.1 uncultured Atribacterota bacterium
GCAGATTTAATTTTAGTGATGAATGAAGGAAGTATTATTGAGAAAGGAACCCACAAAGAATTACTAAAGCAGAATGGATTCTATGCTGATCTGTATAATAGTCAATTCGTTGGATTAAACCTTACCTAAAGCCTCATTTATAAAAATATAAAATGTATCTTATCTTTTTAATCTGGTAAAGGAACTTCAGGATAACCCTAATTTAACCTTGGTGTTTGATTTTCATCCCTTTTATCTAACTCAGGTAGATAACTTTTCGGCCTTTTTAAGAGATACTGAAAATAGGATTTTCCAGGAAGTAAGGAACTCTTAGTGTAAACAATATCAGGTCTAATTTCTAAACAAGAATTTCATTCTCATCAATTGCAAAAAATAACGGTACCAATGTACCGCATGCGCCCAGCAAAGCAGATGCCAAAGGGGTACCGAAAGAGACAATACGACCGACATAAACAGCCTTGAAAGGCTGTTTATGTCTCTTTTGTTATCAACTTTATACTCAAAACTAGAAATCTGCAAAAAATTAGAAAAGTACTGTTATTTGCTTACCAACTCTTTCACCTTTGCGATTTGTGGTTCACTAAGCATTACTACATCGCTGTTTTCCATACCTTCGCTCTCATATTCAAATTATTCGATTTTCATGTTGAAACACCCTCATATTTAATAAGGGATTTACATTGAGCGGCAATATTTTCAGCAGTTAACCCATAAGCTGCAAAAAGGTCTGCAGGCTTTCCGGATTTACCGAATTTATCCTGAATACCGACACGCAAAAATTTAGCACAAGAATGACCGGCAAGAACCTCAGCAACCGCTGAACCAAGTCCGCCAATAATTGAATGCTCTTCGGCTGTTACTACTGCTCCACATTGTTCTGCCATTTTCAAAACACATTCAGTGTCAAAAGGTTTAATGGTATGGAAGTTGACAACAGAGGCATCAATACCTTCGATAGCCAACATATCAGCAGCCTTTAATGCCTCCGGAAGCATAAGGCCTGTAGCCATAATGCAAATATCCGACCCATCTTTCATAATATTGGCTTTGCCGGGAATAAATGGTGTTTCGTCTGTTGTGATAGTTTCCACAATCGGACGTACCACGCGGATGTAGACGGGTCCATTTATTTCAGCAGCTGCAAAAACAGCCTTCTTGGTTTCAATAGGATCACAGGGCACAAAAATGGTCATACCCGGAAGAACTCTCATTAGAGCTATATCCTCTATACTCTGGTGGCTTCCACCGTCTTCCCCCACGGAAAGACCAGAATGTGAAAGTCCAAACTTAACATTGGCGTTAACATAACTGATAGAATTGCGAATCTGCTCATAGGCACGACCTGTACCGAATATTGCAAAGGTACTGGCAAAAGGAATTAAACCGGAATGGGCAAAGCCGGCAGCCGCACCCATCATATTTACTTCGGCAAGTCCAAAATTATAAAAGCGATCAGGATATTTCGCTGCAAAAATGCTGGTCATGGTCGCATGGGAAAGATCGGCATCCATAACGACAATTTTATCATTTTGTGCACCCAGTTCAGCTAAAGCCTCACCATAGGCTACTCTTAGTGATTTACTTTCAGACATTAGTCATTACCCCCAGTTCTTTTAATGCAACCTCATATTCATGAGCATTTATCACCCTACCATGCCATTCAAAGTGATTTTCCATAAAGGATACTCCCTTGCCCTTTATTGTTTCACAACAAATAAACTTCGGTTTGCCGGCAACAGGTACATTGATGGCTTCGGTTATAGCTTCAATATCATGTCCATCAACCTTGATACATTCAAAGCCGAAAGCCCTATATTTATCCATGATATCTCCGATACTCATTACCTGATCGTTTGAACCATCGATTTGGAGACCGTTATGATCTAGTAATACTGTAAGATTGTCGAGTTTATAATGAGCCGCAGCCATTGCTGCCTCCCAGACAATGCCTTCTTGAACCTCACCGTCTCCAATAATGACATAGACCTTATAATCAGCTTTTTTGTGTTTGGCCGCCAGAGCCAGACCAACAGCGATAGATGCACCCTGACCGAGAGAGCCAGAACTAACATCAATGCCGGGAGTCTTTTTCATATCAGGATGCCCTTGAAGATGGCTGTCAATCTGGCGTAGACGCCAAAGATCTTCACGGGGGAAATATCCTTTATCAGCTAAAATAGCATATTGAGCCGGGCAGGCGTGCCCTTTGCTAAGAACAATACGGTCACGATTCTCCATCGTCGGATTTGTCGCATTAACATTGGCCGCCTTGTAATAAAGAGCCATCAGAATTTCCACACAGGAAAGAGAGCTTCCCGGATGACCTGACTGGCAAAGGTAGAGCATCTTGATAATATCTACCATAATTTGTCTTGCCTTTTCATTTAGAATTTCGTTATTCACTTTGACTACTCCTTTTTTATTAACCTTTGACTGCACCAGCGGTAAGACCTTCGGTTAACCGCTTTTGTGCAAAGAAGAACATGATACACACCGGGATAATGGTGATAATTCCACCGGCTGTCAGCATACCCCACTCAACGCCCAACTGACCGATTAAATTCTTAAGGGTAACTGGTATAGTACGGCTAGCTTCGTTGGTAAACATAACCGCAAAGGTATATTCATTCCATGATGTCATAAAAATATAAGCGCCGGTTGCCACAATACAAGGTAACAATATGGGGAAAATAATTTTTAAAAAAGCCTGTGTCCGGCTGGCACCATCAATCATAGCCGCTTCTTCAAGTGACCCTGGCAGGGCATTCAGATAACCATTGAGCAACCATATGGAGAAGGGTATGGTGAAGGTTGTATAGGATAGTACCAGTGCCATTGGCGTATAGAGAATCCCTATGTTTCGCATAATGGCATAAAGCGGAATGAGCAATAGAACTGTTGGGAACATGTTGTTGGTCAAAAACAGGGTCATTAAGAGTTTTCTTCCTTTAAATCTGTAACGTGAGAAGGCATAGGCTGCAAGCAGTGAAACAGTTAAAGAAACAGTCGTTGTTACAGCCGCAACAAGAAGGCTATTGGTCATGGGCTTCAAGAAGTTGAAATTCAGAAAAAGCTTTTTATAGGAGACAAAGGTTACTTTATTTGGCCAATAGGTAACCAAACTACTATAGAGCTCTTTTTCCGGTTTAATGGAGGTTACAAAAGTCCAATAAAAAGGAAAAAGCAAAAAGATGAAATAAACCGCCAACGGTATATAAAGGGCAAGAACTCTGGATAATTTAAATTTTCCTTTTTTCATTTTTTACTCTTCTTGATTTTTAAATATATTCTTTAAATATAAAATAGCCACCAATAACAACACAAGGGTTAGCATGATCGACATCGTGGCAGCATACCCAAGGTTAAGTGAATTACCCTTGTTAAAGACAAAAACACTCAATGTCTGGGTGGAATAAGCAGGACCACCCTCTGTCAGGTTAAAGATAATATCAACAGAGTTTGCCACCCAAATTATGCGCAGCATGGTGGTAATAAATATGATGTTTTTAAGCGAAGGAATGGTAATTCTGAAGAGCTTTTGGAATCCGTTTGCTCCATCAACATCCGCTGCATCATATAATTCTCCGGGAATACCTTGAAGGCCAGCCAGAAGCATAAGGGCAAAGAAGGGAATACCCTGCCAAATAATCGTCACTATAACAGCCGGAAAGGCTGTCGCCTGCTGTGCCAAAAACGGAATTTTCTCGGATATGATACCAAGTTTTAGAAGAATGTCGTTAAGAACACCATAGTTCCCGTCATAAATCCATCGCCACATCAGTCCAATCAATACACCCGGTGTAACCCATGGAATAAGGCTAACGGAACGGGCAATGCCGCGTCCGAAAAATTTCTTATTTAAAAGCAAGGCCAATCCAAAACCAAAGACAAACAGAAAGCATACCCCAATCACTACCCATTGAACAGTTTTCCAAAGGGACTGCCAAAATAGCTGATCATGTAAAACAGCAAGATAGTTATCCAATCCAATAAATCCTATACTTTTTGGCCTTCTGAGGTCATAGTTTTGGAAGCTCATTAAAATTGCATTGACCGCTGGGACGAAAACAACAGTTAAAATAATGATTAAAGCAGGTGAAATTAGCAGATAGGGCGATAGGTTTATTTTTTTTCGCTGCATAAATTTTCACCTTTCTTAGCAATTCCGGGCTGTAATATGTAATCACAGCCCGGATAACCAGCTATATTTGCAATTGGTTATTTACCATAAAGACCTGTCTGTAACTGCTTCATTGCATCAGCTGCTGTGATTTGACCCAGGAGCGCTGCCGCAACCGTATTCGGCCATATTGTGCTTATCCATTCCGTTGTTGTATCAAGAATTGGATAGATACCGGCAAACGGAGCTCCCTCGATGGAAACTTTCATGAACTTGCTATTCTGAAAAACTGGAAGCTGCTGAACCGTCTTACTGACTGGAACGTTTCCTGTCACTGTACACCAGGTCTCTTGTCCCTTGCCGGTGGCAAGATATGAAAGCCACTCAAAAGCTGCATCTTTGTTCTCACAAGATTCGAGCATCACATTTTCAGTATCACCCATGGAGGTCCATTGACCAACACCTCCAGGGAAGGGGAAAGCATCAACATCATCACCGAAAGTTTCTATCATGCCGGGAGAAGATCCAATGTGATGAACTGTCATAGCTGTCTTGCCTGACTTGAAGTTGGCAATAATTTCCTGATATCCGTCCATGGTTGCTGTTGGAGGTACATAACCATTTTTAAAAATATCAATAAAGTCCTGCATGCCGGCAACTGCTTCAGCGGTGGTGAAATCTTTAAAGTTACCGCCACGTGCCCAGATAAAGCTGCCCCAGGGTTCATGTCCTCCCTTAGCGCCTCTCATCCCAAAGCCGTAAACATCGGTTACGCCATCGCCATTAGTGTCCCGGGTAAGTTTTTTGCATGCCTCAAGGAACTCATCATATGTCTTGGGAACTAAAATACCGGCTTCTTTAAACATTGAAGGTCTGTAGTATACATAGAGTACCTGTGTATTCCAGGGCATTAAATAGATACTATCCGTTCCGCTGGCATCTTTCATGGTATTATAAAGGCTGTTTTCGATTTTATCCTTATCCTGCCAATTCGCTATATATTCATCAAGATTGGCAAGAAGCCCATTCGCAGTGAAGAGAGGAGTGGAAGTAAGCTTCGCGCTAGATGTATCGGGTCCGCCCCCTCCCATGACAACTCTAAACAATGTTTCACTGTATGCGCCACCATCCCAGGGATATTCCTCAGCAACAACCATGATATTTTTGCCGTTTGTCGCATTAAAATCTGCTGCCATTTCCTGCATGGTTGCAGAATATGTTGGATTATCCGCCCAATACCAATGAGTAACGGTTACTGGATTTGATTGGGCAAATCCCGCAGAAGATAGGATAACAAACATGGTAAAAATAAGAAAAAACACTAAAAACTTTTTCATTTCTTCATTCCTCCTAATAAATTTGAATCTTTCACTCGAAATTTGTGTATGAAAAATTTACACAGATTTTTACTAAATTGTCCTTCGCCTCCTTTCTGTCTCTGATTAATTCCGGTAATTTTATTTTACCCTATACTTTTTATAAGGTCAAATATTGAATTTCAATAAAATGTTTTTATACTGGTCACCTATCCTTTATTTATTCTTCATATATTTTTTGCCATGTGCCACTTTTATTACTCTTTAAAATTGAGTCTATTACCCTCATAATCTTATGGGCTTCTTCAAAATTTGCATATTTAGGTTTTTCATTATATAAAATTGTTCTGTAAAAACTATCTATCATATTCTTTTGAGCATCTGGCCATCTTTCACACTTATGTCCTTGATAATAGCTGTGAGTCTTTCCACTCTCATTTAAAAGATCCGGGTGTGCTATTATCACTTCATTGGGCCTATTCCGGTGGCCGATCCAAAGTTTATAGGCACTCTCTTGGTCCCAATAAACTGAAGCCTTGCTGCCATCAATTTCAAAAGATAACCCTAGTTTTCTTCCAGCACTTACCTGGGATGTGGTAAAACTTCCCCGGGCGCCATTTCTAAATTTTAAGAGTACACTGCCATAATCTTCTGTGTCAACATTGATGGACTGGTAAATTGGCGGATCAATGGAGACCAATTTTTTTCTCACAGGTATGAATGTTGCAAGATCTGCAAAAACCTCTACAATATCCTGCCCTACTAGAAATTGAGCCATGTCACACCAATGAGATCCAATATCAGCAATTGCCCTTGAAGGTCCTCCCAGACATGCTTCTATTCTCCAATTATAGTCTGTATCATAAAGCAACCAGTCTTGAAGATAGGATCCATGAATGGTATATATCTCACCTAGCTCACCCTGGTCAATCATCCCCTTAATATGCTGAACGACTGCATAATGCCTATATACAAAGTTCACTGCATTTAATACCTTGTATTTCTGAGTCAGTTTAACCAGTTCCTGTGATTCACTAGAATTTATGGTGAGGGGCTTCTCGGAAAGTATATGTTTTCCTGACAATATGACGTCCTTATTTATTGGAAAGTGCGCCTTATTGGGGGTACAATTATGTATAACCTCTATGCTTGAATCAGCTAACATTTCCTGGTAATGAGTAAAGTATTTAGGTATCCCAAAATTTTCACAGATTTCTTTAGCTTTCGCTTCATTTCTTACCACTACTGCCGCTATATTTGCATACCCCAGCCTTTTAATAGCTTCAATATGTACCCCTCCTATATGACCAATGCCTATGATACCTGCATTTATTTTCTTCATTCTTATCACCTCTTCAAGCAATAAAGTTTATAATCTTAATACTCCTTTTATATATCCCTTTGATTTTTTTTCAAAATCTTTGAAGGCTATATCTATATCATTAATATTGTAATAATGTGTTATGAGTTCTTTAACCTTTAGCTGTCCTTTTTCAACGAGTCTCATTCCGATATCCATACAATTCATTTTAAAATCTATTCTTTTTTCATGTGCATTAATAATATCTGTGGCTTTCCAGTTTAACATTTGTAAATCTATATTTCTTAACCCCCCTTGATGATATCCAACTATTGAAAGTATAGAGTGATATTTTAGCATTTTAATTGCAAGTGCAAAGGCTTCTTCCTTTCCCGTGCATTCAATGACTATATCCACGCCATTTTTTCCTTTATAGTTCATTAATAGGTACTTATCAGGAACGCTCTCTGGTGTATAAAACTCATCCGCTCCAAAATGTTTTGCAAGTTCTGACATCTCTTTTCTAATGTCTATGGCAATGATCTTATATGCTCCCTTAAGTCTCATGAGTTGGAGAACCATAAGACCCATAAAGCCTAGTCCAATGATAACAATTGTTTTTCCGAGCCCCACCTCAGTCCTTAAGGCTCCACTTACAACACAAGATATTGGCTCTCCCAATGCTGCCTCGTCGAAGCGCAAAGTCTTGGGAAACTTCATGACGCATCTTGAGTCAATCACTGAATATTCAGCGAAGCTATATCTAAAAAGTCCTGTAACGTTATCACCTGGTTTAAATCCTAAAACTCCTTTCCCTACACAAATCACTTCACCTGAAGCTTCATGTCCAAGATAAATCGGAGGGTTATCAGCATTATTCCAGCTAAAATATTCGGAACCACATATTCCACAGGCCTTAACCTTTATCAGAATTTCATTTACTTTTGGACCTTTCATATTAATGTTAATTATCCGCGAACTTCTGGGCTTATAAACTTCACTTATTTTCATTGTCTTGTTCATACTTCACCCTCTATAATATAGTTAAACTTAAATCAGTAGTTGTTCTGCATTGCCTTCTGTTAAACCGACAACAACAGGCGTATCCAAAACGCTGGTTAAAAATAGGTACGATTGGATAAATCATTTCCTATGCAACATCATTAAAAAAACTTACCAGCCCCAGAACAAAAACATTTTTAGAAATACCAAATTTATTTTTCATAAAGTTTATTTCATTAACTCCTCTCTTCCCGGTCATCCTTTTTCCAAACATGAGTTATAACTTTTGCCACAACATCTTTCCATTTTTAAAAATCGGATGGATGATCTTTTGGTCAAACAGATAACTTAAATGTGCAGAAATAGTGATCAAAGTAAGAACAAACTGGGAAGAAGATAATTCTACATTGTGATTCCGGGCAATGGCAGCTAGAATATCTTCCCGGGAAATAGGTTTATCGCATAAGGAGGCGACTATACTACTTATTTTTAAAAGATGTCCTTTATTTATTTTAATTAAATCCTGTATATTATCCGTCAGTTTTGCATGCGAAGGAATAAAATATTTTCCTTCTATTTTTTCCAATAATAAATAAGTTTTTAGCATGGCTTCTACATCGGCACAAACAGTTAAGGTATACTTTTCAAATATCTCCGGGGAAAACAGGCTGTCTGCTAAAAAATAGACCTCATCCGGTGTCTTGATACCGATCATCTGCAAGAAATGTCCGGCAAGTGGAAATGCCGTTAAATGGGTAGCGGTAATTGGTCCCTCATCTTTGATAATGCAAGTCACCCTGGAAGGTTGAGCTTGCAAGAACTTATTTCGTAAAGATTTAAAAGGATAAGCTCCCCATAACAGAAATGGTTCTAAATCCGGATGCTCGATAAAGGTGCTTTCTATAGCCGTAGCGGCAATATCGCAATTGGTTTTTTTCTGCAAATAGTTATTACCTCCGATATGGTCTGCATTGGAATGAGTATTAATGATGGTTCTCAAATGCCATCCCTGTTTTTCCAAAAGTCGGTATATTTTCCGCCCGGTCCATTCGTCATTGCCGCTGTCGATTAAAATGACTTGATCTCCATCCAAATAGAGGCCGATATTGGTTAGACCCGGGATATAAAAGGTCTTTTCAGTAATTTGCTTTAATTCCATGTTGTCATTATACATCCTTTCATGTTCTATTTTGCTCATTTAAGGAAGATCGCATGCTGGACATTTCCTCTAGGCCATTTGGTTTTAAGATTCTATGAAATTCTTTAAGCGCTACTAATAGCCATTATGATCCAGTAGATATTTTTTTACACCTATCCAAAAAAGTCCCTTACAGCATTTTTCTATTGGTTTTAATTCCACTTGATGCATCCTATTTTCTAGATCTTTCAGATTGAATCCCTCTTTTAAAACCGGAAAAATTTTCACTCTAATTGCCTTGTTGGGACAACCATAGATGCAACGCAAACATAGGATACATTGATCCAAAAAGTAGGGTTTACCTGAATCCATCTCTATGCCTTTTACCGGACAGTGTTCCACACACCATCCGCACTGGGTACAATGATCATTAACCCCTAATAGTTTTCCAAATCTATGAGCACCTTTTTTTCCTACGACTTATCCATGATTGAAAAATAGTTTTTCTTTTTATTTTGGTTCTGCGACTCTTTCCGGATAAAACTGCCTCAATGATTTTTCTGATCTTTTCGGGAATGACTTTGATCAGCCACATTGCCGCATGATTATTCGTAGCAACCAAACAGTTTGAAGGCATTACCATCATTTTTTCATAAATTACTTGAAAACCTTTTTTCTCTAAAGCGGTAATATAGTTAAATCTTGTCCCGATATTAGGCCATACTTCACCGCCTCCAGAAACGGATATAACAATCACGTTTTCGTTCGAAGCCTTTGTTTTTTCAATCCATTGGAATATTGGCTGGGGAGCATCAAAGGCATAAATAGGGAACAGCACAAAGATATACCTGCTTTTCTTTATATTTTCATCGATTTCATTGGCGTCTAATTTAAAATAAGTAGAGTCTATTTCATATAAATCGGTTTGAAAAGCACGTTCTTTGCATTGCTTTTCTAATTCTTTAGCTATTTTTCTAACTCCTCCGGTACCGGAAAAGAAAAAAATTGTTATTAATTCATTGAGCATTAATTTTTCCTGTCTAGCTACTTTCTACCTAATGGCCAGGGCTGGTATAATTTATATAAAATAATATGTCAAAGCATCATTCCCTGTCACATAAACTTATCAAAAGGGAGTGTAATTTTGGAAATTACACTCCCTTTTGCACTTATAATTATAACATTAAAAATAAGGTAATGGTAATACAAACTTGCACTTAGAACCTTGAAAAACTGTTGATAATACAGTATATTCAGAGCATGAAAACATGTCCTCGATGCGGCAGTAAAAAACTCTGGTTACTTTCCACCGGTCAGATCCGGTGTAGCAACTGTGGGCTAACCAGAAAAAGCTCGAAAAATATCTGGCAAAAGACCCGAATTTCGCCTTACTGGAAAGGCAGATTAGTTGACTATTTTTCTCTGGGTGTCCCAGCTTATCGCTTACGTTTTCAAGTGCCTTACAGTAAACCGACCATTCT
>CAYTVM010000028.1:0-10347 GCA_964441685.1 uncultured Atribacterota bacterium
TGTTCACTGCCGCCAATGCCTTCATGGTTTTGACCACAGAATATAAATCCTGGGCACTTTCAATTTTTCTCTGAATGGCTTCCAGCATCTGCATTTGCCTGGTCTTCCTCTCTCTTTAAAATGGTGTAACGATCCTTGTTATCTTTCCCCTGTTTAATACGCAATGTATCCGTTTACTATACATATTAAAGACTTATTAAATTTTAAAAAAGCAATTATCAATTCAAAAATCTATATTATTATACTGCTAAAGCTTTAAATGAATCTTTTAATCTATTATATAAAGAAAGAAATATGGCATATTGTCTTTCATATACATCAGTTTTTTCTGGATAATAAATTTTATTTTCGAGCTTTACCATTTTCTCTGCTTGTTTTTCGATAGAACTATAAAGACCAATTGCTTTTCCACTTAATAGCATATTACCGACTAACCCTGTGTCAGAAATTTTAACCGTAGAAATAAGTTTGTTTAGAGTTTTACCTAAGATTTCCAGCCATTCCAGACTTTTAGAACCTCCACCAACTGCTCGCATTTCTTCTATTTTTATACCAAGGGATTCAACCGTTTCTATATTATTTCTTAAGGCAAAAGAGACGCCTTCCATAACTGCTTTGATAAAATGGGCCTTAGAAGAAAAAAGATTAATACCAAAAAATACTCCTCGGGCAAAAGGATCCCAGTATGGAGTCCTTTCTCCATTTAAATAGGGTAAAAAAATCAATCCCTCTGAACCATCAGGAATTTTACTTACCAATTGATCATATTCAGAAAAAATGTCCTTGCTTTCACTTTGAGCTGATTCTTCACTATCAAAAGCATTTTTAAACCAATTTAATGATTCCCCGGCTGTCTGTAATATTCCCAAAGTAGCCCACTTATCCCTCAAACAATAATTCCAGCAAAGAGTTCTATGTTGTGGATCAGGAAGTGGCCTATCTGAACATACAGTAATAACACCCGCAGTGCCTATAATTAAAGTAACTTGACCTGACTTAACCATCCCTGCACCTAAAGCAGCTGCTGAATTATCAGAACTACCATTGGTTACGGGAGTTCCTTCTTTGATGCCGGTAAATTGTGCTGTTTCCTTATTAATTGTCCCCATAATTTCGTCAGAGGGACGTGCTTCAGGGAATAAAGAACTTGAAAATCCAAAAAAATCAAACATGTCTTCCGACCATGAAACATTAGCCACATCAAAAAGAAGTGTTCCGCAAGCATCTGAAAAATCAGTAACCATATTGCCGGTCAATTTCCACTTTAAAAAATCTTTTGCCACAAGAACATGCTCAACTTTTGACCATATATCAGGTTCATTGTCTTCCACCCATTTAAGCTGCGGAGCAGTATAAGTAGTAGTAAGGACATTTTGTGTGTTTTTAAATATAAATTCTGATTTCTTCGTATCTTCATTAATTTCTCTTACAATTTTGCTGCTTCTTTGATCCATCCAGGTTATCGCCGGTCGAAGTATCTGAAAATTTTTATCAAGAAGAACGTTCGTATGCATTTGACCGCAAATTCCGATTGCCTGAACCCGGGTTAATTTATCCGGGATACTTTGATTCATATCCTGACATAATTCTATAAAACTAGACCACCATAATTTTGGATCTTGCTCAGCATAGCCCGGTTTCGGGTATAGGATGGGATACTCTTTATATCGTTGTGCTATTATCATTCCAGACTCATTGATAAGTGCAATTTTTAATCCAGTTGTTCCCAGATCAATAACTAAAAATAAATTCATGAGATTATTTATTTCTCCTTTATAGATAAAGTTTTTTTAAGGATAAATTGGATTAAAGAAAATCAATTTTGAAAGAAACTTCTTTTCTTAGCTTTTTTCCATCTAAGAATATATGAGTATAAAACGGGGCATTTTATTTGAAAAAAAACATTTCTATTGGATACACTATATTCCCTAAGGCTAAAAAAATATTTATTTTACTTCTTCATGGTAAGGTATAATAATTTTAAAAGCATAGTTTTAAAATTATGGAGCAATACAAAACCAGCATTCTCTTTACTTATAAGTACATCCACCATCAACAAGTATATTCTGTCCAGAGAGATAGGAAGCATATTCAGAGGCCAAGAATAAGACGGTATAGGCAACGTCTTCGGGTTTTCCAAGTCTGCCTACCGGTATCCTCTTGATGCATTCTTTTCTCTTTTCCAGGCTTGGCTGTCTTTCACGCAACATATCGGTATCAATCAATGCGGGTAATACTGAATTGACAGTGATCCCCATGGGGGCGAGTTCTTTGGAAAGCGATCTTACTAACCCGTTAATTCCTGCTTTTGCAGCTGCATAATAGGCCACGCCTCCACCACCGGTTATGGACCCTGCAGATCCGATAAATATTATCCTTCCGCACTTTTGGGCAAGCATTGTCTTGGAAGCATATTTGGCAATATAAAAAGCCCCGGAGAGGTTTACATCTATTCCCTTTTTCCAGATATCAGTAGATATCTCGTTAAACTTTATCGGGCTAAGGATACCCGGACAGTTTACCAATATATCTATATTACCAAAAGTCTCTACTGTTTTTTCACATAAAGCTTCCATCTCTTCTGCTTTTGTAATATCTGCGGTAAAAGTTTTAACTACCCCTCCTTGTTCTGTTATCTTTTCTTTTGTTTTGCTTAAATCGCCTATATCACTCAACATTACTTTTGCACCTGCTTCAGCTAACAATATGCTGGTAGTTGCACCAATTCCCCTGGAGGCTCCTGTAATTACTGCAGTTTTACCTTTAAAATCAAAGTTCATGATAGCATTCCCTTTATATTAAAATATATTTAATGAAAATAAAATAGAAAAATATTTCAAAAATAAACTACTTAATTTCTTACCCTTCAGGGAAATAAACATCAACAAGAGATTTGTTTACGCCGGGAAGGCCGAAAAGAGGAAGTTTTCTTGTAACCATAACATTATCAAGTCTCTTTACGTCCCCTTTTGATATTTGCTTTATATCCCCGATGTTAAGAGCCTGAAGAATTGATATAGAAGTCGCTTCAAGCTCTTCGATAAGCATCATGGTCCATTCTATATCTCTTGAACTCATAATAACAAGCCCGTGATTCTCCATGAGAAAGGCATTATACTTTTTTAGATAAGGTAAAAAATTATCCGCCAGCTTCTGTGTAAGGGGCTCGGCATAAGGCACAACAGGCACTGGACCAATCTCCACAGATATCTCAGGGAAAATTGGCCGCATAAGCCAGTTTTCCCCTTTGGTAATAGCAAAGGTATTTGTGTATGGAGGGTGACAGTGTATTACAGATAAAATATCCGGACGTTCACGGAAAAAATTTAAATACATAGGAGTTTCCCCAGTTGGAGATTTGCTCCCCTCAAGTTTTTCTCCGGAAGCATTAAGGAATACAAGATCCTCTGTTTTAATATCTCCTTTATTTACTCGGGTCGGCGTAACCAGAAAAAGATCTTTCTCCAACCTCCATGCAAGATTTCCCCCATAGCTCGTCGTATACATTTCTGAATTTAATTTATGACATACACGGATAAATCGTTTTATTTGATTGTCATATTTCTCCAAATAACTCATTTTTTCCCTCACTTTTTTTATTTAAATTAGTGATTTATATTTTAACTTATACTACTTAAATCACCTTTCGGCCTATTTTTTAGATTCATTCTTTAATGTTTTATACATTTCATATGCTTTCTCTGGCTTCTCATTTTCGTGCACTATTGCTCTTATGGCTCTTGTCATAGCTATCGGGGATTCTGACTGAAATATATTTCTTCCCATATCCACACCGGCTGCTCCTTCTTGTAAGGCTCTGTATGCCATTTTCAATGCATCAAGCTCCGGACGTTTTTTCCCTCCTGCTATCACAATGGGAACAGGGCAGGATTTGGTAATGGTCTCAAAATCTTCTTCTATATAGTATGTTTTTACAAATTGCGCCCCCATTTCAGCACATATCCTGGTAGCAAGCCTGAAATACTTGGCATCTCTGACCATATCTTTCCCCACAGCAGTTACTGCCATAGTAGGTATGCCGTATTGTGTACCAATATTTACAAGTTTTGACATATTAGTGATTGATTTCGTCTCATACTCTCCACCTATAAAAACCTGTACCGCCATGGCACAGACATTCATTCTTATCGAATCTTCCACACTTACAGCAATCTCCTCATTGGAAAGCTCTTTTAAAATACTCGGTCCTCCTGATGCCCGAATAACTATTGGTTTGGTTATTGAAGGTGGTATAATACTTCTTAATATTCCTCTTGTTAGCATCAGTGTATCTACATAGGGGACAAGAGGAAGAATATTTACATCAATCCTTTCCAGTCCGGTGGTCGGCCCCTGAAAATAACCGTGGTCGAAAGCCAGCATTAAGGTATGGCCATCTTTTGGATTAAATATCCGCGCTAATCTATTCTTCATACCCCAACTAAGTTCATTAGAACCTTTTAGAAAAAATAACTCTGATTTCTGCGGTATTTCTAAATGAAAATTTTTCCCTTCTTTATCTGCTTCTGGCATAAATTTCGTCTCCTTTCTGTTTAATTATTATTTCTGGGGATATATAAGATCCTTAAAATCTTCTAACTTCAAGCCTCTTTTTTCAATCTCACGAAGTATGATCTCTGTAGCCCACTTTGCTCCATTACCCACTACGGCACAGCATTTATCATCATCTTCGTGGGCTCCTGCATCCCGGAAAAGTTGTTTTTCTCCATCATCCCGGAGATTGAAAGGTCTGCCGAATATCTTCTTATGGATCTCTTTACAGATGACAGTACCATATTTTTTTACAAATATATCATGCAGTTCTGCAGCCATCCCGAAGGAGACATACTTGTCCTCGCGCCCTTTTGTAGTAGCCTCTTCGTCTCTGGTCCTTCCGAAGAAGGTACTCATCATCATAATTCCTCCTGAATAACCGCCACAGATTCCATCAGTACATTCTCCTGCGCCACCGGCAAGACCGCTAGCCGCTTTGTAGACAAAGTCATTTTTGATACCGAGGGCATCCTGAATTGCCCCAATAGCACACTGGGCACACCCTCTATAATTTCGCTCACCTTCAAAGCCATGTTTATAGGCTTTCTCAATCATTTCTTTTTCTTTCTTCCCCATCATAAGACAATCTCCTTTAGTTTTTTATTTTATCAAAATAGTTGAAAGGTAAATATAAATCATAATTATTTTCATATTAATATGAAAGTGAATTCATTTTCTTGGTTTATTATCTAAAATATTTAAATATAAAGTAGGGCATTTCATAAGAATAAAAAGAGTAAAAGTGCAACTAACAAAAAGTAAAAAAATTAAAAAATATTTGAGATTATTACAATTAAATGTTATAATATTTGACAAACAAAATCAAGATAAATCAATGATTGTAAATTCTTTTCTTTTTAAGTCGTCTTATTCCAATCGTATTTCTTCTTCGCTGATTATGCTTCCAAATAATTAGGAGGTGATGTTTATTATATAACATTCTTAGTAACCATATCAAATTCTACATAACTTTTTGGCATAGAAAATTCACATTATTTTTAAGAAATTTCATTTTATTAATAAGGAGGATAATATAATGAACAAGACATTTAGTCGTTTTTCTTTCATATTTTTGGCTTCTCTGCTAATCTTGATGGTATTTAGTTGTATTACCATGGCTAAAGAATATGAAATTGCAGTCGTAGTAAAGATTGTTGGCATACCCTGGTTTAATCGTCTAGAAGAAGGAGTAATTAAAGCTGGCAAAGAACTCAGTGTTAATTCTTATATGTTAGGACCTTCCGATGCTGATCCGGCACAGCAGGTAAAGATTGTAGAGGACCTTATTGCTAAAGATGTAGATGCGATCTGTGTTGTCCCCAATGATGCCTCTGTTATGGAACCTGTTTTTGAAAGAGCACGGCAAAAAGGCATTGTTGTTTTAACCCATGAATCTCCTTCTCAAAAGGGTGCTGATTGGGATATAGAAACCATTGATAACAAGTTGTTTGGAGAAGCTAATTTTGAAAAATTAGCTGAACTTATGGGGGGAGAAGGCGAATTTGCCGTCTTCGTCGGTAGTCTTACCGTTCCTCTTCATAACTACTGGGCAGATGTGGGCCTGGAAATGGTAAAAGAGAAATATCCTAAAATGAAACTTGTAACCGATAGAATCCCTTGCGGAGAAAGTGTTGAATTATCCATTACCAGAACCAATGAGCTCTTAAAAGCATATCCTAATTTAAAAGGAATTGTGGGTTTTGGAAGCTTAGGTCCCATCGGTGCCGCTGAAGTATTGAAAACCAAAAAAATGGGCGGTGAAGTAAAAATAGTTGGTACTGTTATCCCGGGCCATGCCGCTCCTTACTTAAAAGAAGGTCTTATGCAACACGGCTTCCTCTGGGATCCGGCAGATGCAGGTTATGCCCTTGTACAAGTTGCTAAAGTATTACTTGATGGTGGAGAAATTAAAAACGGCATGGAATTACCAAATTTGGGCGTTGCCGATGTAGATCCTGAAGGTAGAAACATCAAATTTGATAAGATATTAGATATTGTAGCAGAAAACGCAGACAAACTTGGTTTCTAATTCTTATTTTATTCCTAATTTTAAATAAAACTAAAAAAGATTTGGTCGGAATTCGTTTCTGACCAAATCTTTTTTAAAATATTATAAAAGTCAGAAAATGTAAAAGCATATGAATAAAACAGAAAATAAAATATTAGACCTTAAAAATATTAGTAAACACTATGGAGGAGTCCAAGCGCTTAAACAAGTTGATTTTTCTTTGAATAGTGGAGAAATTCATTGTTTGGTAGGAGAAAATGGTTCCGGTAAAAGCACTTTGATTAAAATTATTTCCGGCATAGAGCAACCAGAAAGTGGCGCTATTATTTTTATCAATGGTGAACAAGAAATCCGCCTTAACCCTATAAAATCTATTCAAAAAGGAATTCAGGTGATTTATCAAGATCTTTCGCTTTTCCCCAACCTTACAGTTGCAGAAAATATTTCTGTCTATAATTATTCCAAAGGAAATCTAAAGAAAGTAAATTGGAAAGATACAAAAAAACTAAGCATTGACACTTTGAATAAAATAAAATTAAACTTAGACCCCAAGCGATTGGTTAGCTCCCTATCTATTGCTAATCGACAATTAGTAGCTATTTGTCGGGCTATCGCTACCAATGCTCAATTAATTATTATGGACGAACCCACCTCTTCTTTAGCCAGACATGAAATTGATGCCCTGTTCTCTATCATTAAAGAGCTGCAAAAAACAGGCATTACCGTTCTCTTTGTTAGCCATAAACTTAATGAAATTATGGAAATATCCGAACGAGTCACCATCTTAAGAGACGGAGAAAAAGTTGGCCTTTTTAATAGAAAAGATATCGATGATAAAAAATTGGCCTACCTGATGACTGGTAAGAAATTTTCCCAGGAAAAACTAATGAAAAAAGCAAAAAAAGAGAAAATTCTCCTGGAAGTAAAAAACTTATCCAAAAAAAGTAACTATAAAGATATTAGCTTTAAATTACACGAAGGAGAAATACTCGGCATTATTGGTATGACAGGTTCAGGTAGAACCGAACTTGCTTTTTCTCTTTTTGGTATCAATCCTCCTGATAGCGGAGATATTATAATAGAAGAGAAAAAAGTTAATTTTAAATCAAATGAAGAAGCACTTGAAGCCGGTATTGGCTATGTACCGGAAGATCGAATTGAACAGGGTCTTATCATGGATCAATCTATAAATAATAATATTACTGTAACCATTTTAAAAAAATTATTAAATCATTTAAAAATGATAGATAATAAAAAACAAGTAGAAACAACTAACCACTGGGTAGATTCTTTGACTATCCGAACCTCTAATATTAAAAACCTGGTCAAAACCCTCTCCGGTGGCAATCAACAAAAAATTGTTTTAGCAAAATGGCTTGCTACCAATCCAAAAATTCTCATTTTAGACTCTCCTACAGTTGCCATAGATATTGGAGCTAAACACGCATTGTATGAGATTATGCGAGAATTATCCAAAAGAAAAATAGGCATTATTTTAATCTCCGATGAAGTTCCGGAAATTCTTTTTAATTGTCATCGCTTCCTTTTAATGCGCAAAGGGAGAATTGTGAAAGAATTCCAACCGGACGAAATTTCTGAAAATGAACTCAGCAATAAAATAATTGAGGTTTCGAAAGATTAACTACTATGATTATAAAAGAATTATTTAAAAAACATGAATTTTACTTATTTATTATCATTATATCTCTTTGTATATTATTTGGTCTTTGTACGGAAGAATTCTTTACCCTTGGAAATTTACTGGACTTGCTTACTTGCTACTCATTTTTAGGAATCCTGTCAGCAGGAATGTTGATAGTATTAATCTCTGGAGGCATTGACCTTTCCTTTACCGCTATAGCCACTATTTCTGAATATATGATCGCTTTAATTATTATTCATTACAGTGGTAATTTGTTGACCGCTTTTATTGTTTCCTGTTTTATAGGTATTATCTTAGGCTGTTTCAATGCTTTTATCATCTATTATTTTAAAGCCCCTCCCCTAATCGTAACCATTGCCACTTTAAATATTTTTTATGGTTTTATTATTTTAGTAACAAAGGGTCGGTGGATTTACAATTTCCCCATATGGTTTAAAGAAATACGAAATATATTTGAATTTACTACTGGTAGCGGTAAAGAATACGAAATTGCTTTACCAATTTTATTACTTTTATTCGTTTTTATCATCACTTATATACTTCTTAACCATACTTTTTTAGGAAGAAAAATTATTGCCTTTGGAGGTAACCAGGAAGCTGCTCGAAGAATGGGCTTTAATATACTTCATATTACTATTTTTGTCTATGCTTTTATGGGTTTTTTAGCCGGTGTTGGAGCAATTTCTCATGTACTTATTGTGCAGACAGTCCAGGCAAATGCTATTGTGGGAAGAGAATTAGAAGTTATTGCCGCTGTAGTGCTTGGCGGGGCTAGCTTAGCAGGAGGGAAAGGCACTATCTTGGGAACCATATTAGGAGTAACTTTGATTGCTATTATGTGGAATGGTTTAATTCTTATGGGAATTTCTTCCTACTGGCAACCGGTTATTCTTGGAATAATCATCATTATTAGTGTCATTTCAAGTGCTTATAGTTCCCATAAAAGTATTTTGGGAGGTACTAAAATTGATATCAAGTAACACAATTATCTCTCGGTTACGTTCTTTGTATAGAAACAACCCTACCCTCTCTATGTTAATTGTTATTTTCATTTTTTTAACTTTTCTATTTTCAATCTTTCTACCTGGAAAAATATTTTCAGTAGGTAACTTCCAATCTATGGCTTATCAATTACCTGAATTAAGTATATTGGCTATTGCCATGATGATTACCATGTTAAGTGGAGGTATTAATCTTTCCATTATTGCCACCGCAAATGCTTCCGGAATTATTACCGCTACCATATTAACTAAATTAATTACTGATGGCTCCGGTAACTCATTTTATATTTCAGTAATTGCTATATTGGCAGGATGGGCAGCAGCTTTTTTAATTGGGACAATTAATGGTTTTATTATTGCTTATATCGGCGTATCACCCATTTTAGCTACATTGGGAATGATGACATTATTACAAGGTCTTAATATTCTATATACCAAGGGTTATGTTATCTCCGGCTTTCCACCTGAAATCTTATTTATAGGGAATGGAACCATTTTGGGGATACCATTTGCCTTAATTGTCTTTCTCGTAATTGCTTTTATAATAAGTATATTGCTGGAGAGAACCCCTTTCGGACTAAACAATTACCTGATTGGTTCCAATGAAATAGCGAGTTTCTTATCCGGAGTCAATGTTAAAAAGGTTCTAATCTGGACTTATGCCTTTTCCGGTCTTTTATGTGGAGTAGCTTCCACTATAATGATTTCTCATTTTAACTCAGCTAGAGCAGGATATGGTGCTTCTTACCTTCTGGTCACTATTTTAGCCGCTGTACTGGGAGGGGTTAATCCCTATGGCGGTTTGGGTAAAGTCAGCTGCATGGTCATTGCTCTATTCATCCTACAGATTGCTTCCAGTGGTCTGAATCTGCTGGGAGTAAGCACACATTTTACTAAAGCTCTCTGGGGAATAATCTTGATTTTCGTTATCGGGCTTAGAAATATAAAATTTAAAAACAATATAAAAAGCTAATTTAAATTATCACAGTAAGCACCATTTTCAATTTTTCTCTGAATCGCTTCCAGCATCTGCATCTGGCTGGGCTTCCTCTCTCTTTAAAATGGTTGTTTCCACAAAATCAAGAATCCTTTTTACTTCATCACTATCCAGTTTTTTATTA
>CAYTVM010000029.1:0-10232 GCA_964441685.1 uncultured Atribacterota bacterium
AGTGACTATTACTTCTAAGATATGATCAAAATGTCTTTCTATTTTGCGTAACTTTTTATTAATATAATTACGCATAGCATCTGTCACTTCAATATGTTTTCCCTTGAAAGTAATTTTCATATCTCTTTCCTCCTTAGTAATAGTTTATTTTCTTAATATATATATTCTCCGTCCAAGTAAAAAACCCTTTTTTATTTTTAATATTTTTTTAAATATTTTTAATTTAGTATCCCTTTACCTTCTAAGTATTTTCTTTTCCTTAACCAGTTAAATATGCTTTATCCGCCCTTCCTTAGACTGACCTGGTCTTTGCCCCCACACTCGCCTGCTGAGAGGTTTGCTCAGGAAATTTGTCCTTCACTACTACTCTTCTCTTATTGTTCTAACCTATTAGGCTTAAGGCAGGACTTACTCCAAAGCCGCACCATGCTCAATAACCAAAATTACCTTACGTGGGTCGTTTCGCCTGCGACTGGCTTCGACTTTCAACCACAGCTCTAAGGAGAGGCGGTAGATTCGCTTTATACGGTTCGAGCTAAAGTTAAAACAAATATATTATTAGCTCGAAATTTTATTAATTCTTTAGCACATTCTTCTACAGTAGTTCCGGTAGTAAATACATCATCTAAAATCAGAATATTTTTTCCATTAATTTCTTCTGGTCTTTCTACTGAGAAAGCTTTAAGAATATTTTTCTCCCTTTCTTTCTTGGGCAAATTAACTTGAAAAAGGGTTGTTTTTTTCTTTATTAAAACATCTTCTCCAACCGGGATAGAAAAATAATCTCCTATGATTTTGCTTAGTAGCACGCTCTGATTAAATCCCCTTCTCTTTAAATCAACCTTATGTAAAGGCACAGGAATAATTAAGTCAACTTTCTTTTTAAACTCATTATTTTTTAATAAATAATCAGTCATTAATTTCCCTAATGGTTTAGCTAACTTTTTCTCTCCGTAATATTTAAAAAGATGAATACATTTTTTTAACACTTTATCATATATCCCTATAGAACGAGAAAATTCAAAGGAATATTTTTTCCTTTTACAGTCAAGGCACAAGATTTTTCTATTTTGTTTAAAAAAATCTGTAAGTAGTAAAGGTTTCCCACACTTTACACAATAGGGATGCTCGATTAATTCAATAGTTTTAAGACAATCCTCACAGATTGAGTATCCAATAGAGTATCGGATAGGTTTTCCACATATCTTACAATCTAAGGGAAAAATAAAATTACTCAAGCCTTCTATTATATATTCTAACACATTTTGATTATTCATACTAATCCTAAATCAATAGCTATCTGATTATTTAGTTAGCTGTGGTTTATTAGTTAATTTTTCATGTATCTTGTATCTCGTGAATCATATCTCGGAAGAAAATAAATAACTAAAATGAAAATTAAAAAATTTTTTATACCTAAAGATTATTTTTCTAATGAGATACAAGATATAAACGACGAATTAGGTTCCCATCTTCCAGGAAGAAAGATATCTTTCTTGTTCCTCGGTAAGTTTATCAATTTTTATTCCCATCGATTCCAATTTTAATCTGGCAATTTCCTTATCAATAATCTCGGGAACTCCGTACACCTTTTTCTGTAAATTTTTTCCCTCTTTAATTAAATATTCGGCAGACAATGCCTGATTGGCAAAACTCATATCCATCACGCTTGCGGGGTGTCCTTCAGCGGCAGATAAATTCAGTAATCTTCCTTCTGCTAAAAGATTTATTTTCTTTCCATTTTTTAAGGTATATTCCTCTATATATTCTCTAATTTTCTTTCTCCTTACTGCTAAATCTTCTAAAGACTTTATGTTAATCTCTACATTAAAATGCCCCGAATTAGCCAAAATTGCTCCATTCTTCATTAAAGGAAACTCTTCTACTGATATCACGTTTATATCACCAGTTAAGGTTATAAAAATGTCTCCGGTGTTAGCAGCCTCTTTTATAGGCATAACCTGATAACCATCCATTACTGCTTCTAATGCTTTCATGGGATCGACTTCGGTAATTACCACCTGAGCACCCATACCATTAGCTCTTTTCGCCAAACCCCGAGCACACCAGCCATAACCACAAATTACAAATACTTTACCAGCGATTAGAATATTGGTAGCTCTTAATAAGCCATCGATGGTGCTTTGTCCAGTACCATATCTATTATCAAAGAGATATTTAGTCTGTGCATCATTTACCGCAATAATTGGATACTTTAAAGCTTTATCCTTTTCCATGCTTCTTAATCGAATTACTCCAGTAGTGGTTTCTTCAGTACCAGCAATGATATCCCCAACTAGTTGTTTCTTTTGAGAATGAATAGTAGAAACCAGATCAGCTCCATCATCCATAGTGATATTAGGCTTACAATCTAGCACTTTATCAATATGCTGATAATAAGTGTCCTTGTTCTCTCCTTTAATGGCAAATACGGGAATTCTAAAATCCTTTACCAAAGAAGCTGCTACATCATCCTGGGTACTTAGGGGATTGGAAGCACAAAGATACACTTCTGCACCTCCTTCTTTTAAGGTTCTTGCTAGATTAGCTGTCTCAGTAGTAACATGGAGGCAGGCAGATATTTTAATTCCTTTTAGAGGTTTTTCTTTGCTAAACCTTTTTCTTATAATTGAGAGAACGGGCATCTGTTTTTCAGCCCATTCAATTTTATCTTTCCCTTTTTCAGCTAAATCAATATCTCTTATTCCATAATTCATTACTTTACACTCCTTTCTATTAATTAGTATTTAGTAAATAAAATAGTATGATGAGTAATTTGTAATAAATAATAAGTTAGTAGTTTCGAGCTCCGGGCTGCAAGTTTCTATAAAAACTTGGAATATACATGTTACTATGCACTCTTGCAATAAAATTGCAACTAAAAATGATAAACCAAAAACCAAGAACTTGTATTTAATATTAACGATTACTCACTAAATCAATTGGTGAATTGGTAAATTGGAGAATCGGTCAATTAAATATATGGATTTGTTCTTCTCTCTTCACCTATAGTTGAATCCGGACCATGCCCGGGATAAATTATTTTATCGTCACTTAAAACCAACAATTTTTCTTTAATCGATTTTTTTAAGTCTTGGTAAGAACCACCGGGTAAATCGGTTCGACCAATACCTCCAGCAAATAAAGTATCTCCGGTAAAAACAATATTATTTACAACCAGAGAAATCCCACCCGGAGTATGGCCCGGTGTGTGAATTAATTTTAACCTTAATGAACCTAAAGATATCTCATCTCCTTCTTCTAAAAGCTTATCTGCATGAGGTGAACATATCTCTTTTCCCATAAAGGAGGAAATATTTTTATTGCCATCAACTAACATATCAGCATCTAATCTATGAATTAATAATAAAGCTTCAGTCTTGGCTTTAAGCAAATTATTACCAATAATATGGTCAATATGTCCATGACTATTTATAATATATTTTAGATTAAAATTATTTTTTTGTAAAAGATTTAAAATTAAATCTACCGCTTCTTCTCCTCCTGGATCAATGACTGCTGCTTCTTTAGTCTTTTCACAACCGATTAAATAACAATTAGTTTCTAAGGCCCCTACTACCAATCTTTTCAGAAACATTTTTTAAATAATCCTTTCTTTTAGCATGACTCTTTATAAGCAATTTAAATTATTAAAATAGCTTTCATCTTGTCAGATAGAAAAATTCTTTATTAGAGATTTTCTATAACCGATTGCATTACTTTGCTTATTTTTTTTAGAATATGAGGATAATTAGTAATAATGCCGTCTACGCCATACAAAATAAAACGTACCATATCTATATCTTTATCAACCGTCCATACATAAACCGTTTTGCCCGACTGATGTAAATAAAAAATAAGTTTTTCTTTGCACCCAAAAGCATAGGGATTTAAACCATCCATTCCATTAATATATCTTTCGGGGGTTATCCATTTAGCATATAATCCGTTTGCTTTAAGTTCAGGATATTTCTCTTTTAACAAGATTATCGTATCTCTATCAAAAGATGAAAAAAGAATATTATTATATCCAAAATCCTCTGTCTCTTTTACTAATTTATCTACTATACCCGGATAAATCTTCTCCCCTCCCTTAATTTCTACATTTACAAAAAGTTTTCCTTTTAATATTTTAAGTATGTCTCTAAACAGAGGTATCTGTTCATTATGATACTCCCTCACCTTGCCTTTTTCTAAGTCAAGTATGTCCTTCTTCTTAATTTTTAATTGTTTGAAGCAAACCTTCTTTCCATCATTTCTTGAAAAAAAAAGTGTCTTAACTTTATCAAATCTTTCACCATCCCAATGCAGATAAAAGCTAATTTTCTTCTTGGTTAATTGGTCATAAATATTCAGGTAAAACGAATTGGTTTGAATTTTCTTCAATTCAAAAAAATATTTCTTTTCTTCCGGCAATTTCTCTATAATTTTTTCTTGAGTATTAGTAAAAAATTTCGAAATGTCGTATTTTTCTAATTCTTTAAAGGTAAGCTGCTTGATGGGAATTTTTAGTCCGGTTAATTTTTTTAAATCCATATCATGAATTACAATTAATTTCCCATCTTTAGTAAGGTGCACATCCAGTTCTACGCCATCTATTCCTAACTCAACTGCTTTTTTAAAACCAGAAAAGCTATTTTCCGGAGCAATTCCCTTTGCTCCTCTATGCCCAATAATAAGAGGTAACTTTATCATAATTTCTCCCTAAAAAGAATAATTTATTTCTAAATTAACTTTCACTATCTAAAAGAATAGTAACTGGACCATTATTAAATATTTTTACCAACATTATTGCTTGGAATTTCCCAGTCTCTACTTTAAACCCATAATTTTTTATATATTTTACAAAATAATCATATAATTTTTCCGCTTTATCAGTAAGAGCTGCAGAAATAAAACTCGGACGCCTTCCTTTTTTACAATCCCCATATAAAGTAAATTGGGATATGACTAAAATTTGGCCATTTATATCTCCCACGGAAAGATTCATCTTTCCTTCTTTGTCTTCAAATATACGTAAATTTACTATTTTTTCGGCCAGATATTCTGCATCTTTTTCTATATCATTCCGACCTACTCCTAAAAGGATTACCAGACCCTCTTCTATTTTTCCTATTTCTTTTTTTTCAATCTCTACTGACCCTTTTTTTACTCTCTGTACTACTGCTCTCATTATTTATTCCTCAGATAAAGGATTTTTTTCTTTCTTACTTTTTAATTAAAAAGTTTCTACTCTTTTTACATTTAATATAGTTCTTATTTTTTTTATTTTCTTTATTATTTCTTGAAGTTGATTAAGATTATTAATAGAAAGTGTTACATCTATATTAGCAATATTGTTTTTATCATTTATAGCATTTATAGCACTAACTGTAATTTTTAGGCTGGAAAAGATTAACATAATATCAGATACTAAATTAGGCCGATCATTGGCTATTATTTTTATCCTTACCGGGTAAAACAGCTCTTCCGTCTTTATCCACTCTACTTTAACCAGTCGATCTTTTTCAGCGGAAATAAAATCTACATTGGAACAATCTACCTTATGTACAGATACACCTCTCCCCCTGGTAATATAACCAATTATTTCATCTCCAGGAACCGGATTGCAACATCGAGAAAATCTTATCATCATATCATTAATCCCTTGAACTCTTACTCCTTGATCCATTCTTTTTTTCGGTTTAATAAGGGGGACTATTAGAGGAGAGATTTTTTCTTGAGGGATTATTTTAGATAAAACCTGATAAGAGGTTAATTTACCGTACCCAACATTTTCAAACATTGCTTCTAGCTCGGTAAAACCTAACTCATTGCTCACTTCTTTTAACTTTTTAGTAAGCTCAGGGAAAGATTCAATTTTATATTTTTCCATTTCTTTTTCAAAAAGCTCTTTTCCTTTTTGAATATTCTCTTCCCTCATTTCCTTTTTAAACCAGATTCTAATCCTATTTTTTGCCCCGGATGTCTTGGCTATCTTTAACCAATCCCTACTAGGACCTCGGCTTGATTTGGAAGTTAATATCTCTACAATATCTCCGCTCTTTAATTTATAATCTAAAGGGATTATCTTTTTATTAACTTTAGCCCCCATACATCGATGCCCTACATCTGTATGGATAAGATAAGCAAAATCTATAGGTGTAGAACCAGAGGGTAATATCTTCACATCACCTTTGGGAGTAAAAGTAAAAACTTCATCCTGAAAAAGACCTATTTTTAAGTTTTCCATAAATTCTTTAGGATCTTTCAAATCTTTTTGCCATTCTAATATCTGTCTTAACCAAGAAAGTCTCTCTTCTAATTTCTTATCTTTTTTTAAATCAACCTTCTCTTTATATTTCCAATGAGCAGCTATCCCATATTCAGCAGTTTTGTGCATTTCCCAGGTGCGAATTTGTATTTCTAAAGGTTCACCCTTGGGAGTAACTACTGTAGTATGCAAAGATTGATACATGTTTGATTTAGGCATAGCAATATAATCTTTAAATCTACCGGGCATAGGCTTCCAAATTGAATGTAATAATCCCAAAATCGCGTAACAATCCCTGATGGAATTGCAAATCATTCTAATTGCAATTAAATCATATATCTGGAAAAAATCTTTTTCTCCGTTCTCCATCTTTTTATAAATGCTATAGATATTTTTAGGACGACCTTGAATTTCCGCTTCTATATTTACTTTTTGTATTTCCTTTTTTATAATCTCTTTTATCGACTCTACATAACTTTCTCTTTCCAGACGGTTTTTTGCAACCCTATTAACTACTCCTTTGTATTTCGCTGGCTCCAAGTAACGCAAAGAAAGGTCTTCCAACTCCCATTGGATCCTGGAAATACCTAATCTGTTGGCAATGGGAACATATATTTCTAGTGTTTCTCGAGCTACTTTTACTCTCTTGTGGGGTGGTATATACTGTAGAGTTCTCATATTATTCAAGCGGTCTGCTAATTTTATCAAAATAACTCTTACGTCTTCTGCCATAGCTAAAAACATTTTACGAAAATTTTCGGCTTGTTGTTCTTCTCGTGTTTTAAAAGAAATTTTACTTAATTTGGTGACGCCATTAACTAACCTTGCTATTTCTTCGCCAAACTCTTCTTTAACGGTGGACAGCAGAGTATCAGTATCCTCAATGACATCATGCAAAATTCCTGCAACTATGGTAATCATATCAAGTTCTAAATCAGCTAATATTTTTGCTACTTCTAAAAGGTGCGAAGTGTAAGGTTCTCCAGAATACCGTTTTTGTTCTCGGTGGGCTTTTGCAGAATATCGGTAGGCTTTTTTTATTAAGCTCAAATCAGCTTGAGGAGCATATTGGGATATTCTTTTTAAAATATATCTTATTAAAGTTAATTGAGGAATAATTTACACCTTCTTTATTAGTCGATAGTGAATATTATTCTCGAGCGTATAGTGTATAGGTAGTAGGGGCTTGATTTATCAAGTCCGCTATAAAAAAATTGAAATAACTCGGGTCGGATAAATCTGACTCCTCTAAAAACTATATGTTATATGCTAATATCACGATATACTATTCAAGATAGGAAAAAAATGTTTTAAGTTTTGAACTATAGTTTTTCGCCTTTAACTTTTAGCTATATAATGATAACTGAAAATTGCATTTAAAACTAACCACTAATATGTCTCGTATTTTGTATTTCCGCTACACTTATTAACTGCACCTATACGCTAAACGCTGCACGCTCTACGCTAATGAGATACTAATTAATCATATTGCACCAGAGAAAAAATATCATATCCTTTTAATATTTCTCGGGGGTTTAAAAATTCAAGTTCAATTACAAAGGAAGCACCTACCACTTTTCCTCCTAATTTTTCAATTAATTTAAAAACTGCGGCTGTAGTACCACCTGTTGCAAGAAGGTCATCAATAACCATTATCTTGTCTCCGCTATCTATAGCGTCTTTATGTATTTCCAAAACATTTTCCCCATATTCCAATTCATAAGATATTTTCTCCACTTCACCAGGCAGCTTTTCTGGCTTTCTAACAGGTAAAAATCCAACTCCTAATTGATAAGCAACGGGAGCACCTATAATAAAACCACGAGCTTCTATCCCTGCAATATGATCAATTTGATATTTCTTGCAATGCTTAGTTATTTTATCAATACTAAATTTAAATGCTTCTTTATCTTTCAATAAAGTGGTAATATCTTTAAATTGTATGCCCTTTACTGGAAAATCCGGAATATTTCTAATTTTTTCTTTTAATTCTATCACCTTTATCTGCCTCCTAAATAATCGTTTTAATATCTTTTATATTTAATTGAACATTTTCCATTCCATTCCATTTATTTAATTCAATATTAAAAGCTAAATCTACTACTTTATTTTCAGAAAATATTTGATTTCCTAATCTGCTTAACTTAAACCCTATCCCTTCCAATGTTCTATTTTCTTCCTTAATTCTAAGTTTTAGGTGCTGTCCCTTTTCCCCAACCAGCTTCCAATTAGATATCGTGTTTTTATAACTACAAAAAACGGGTTGAGGATTTCCTATTCCAAATGGCTCTAAAATATTAATATCTTTTACCAAACTAAAATTAATATTACCTAGCGAAATCCGAGCGTCTATTTTTAATTCTGGGCTTAAATCATCCTCTTTAATGAAATTTTGGGATATTTCGTTAATCCTTGATTTAAACTCAGGAATTTTATTAGATTTTATAGTAATACCTGCGGCTAACTTATGACCGCCAAAATTTATTAAAATATCCTGGCACAATTCCAAAACATTATATAAATGAAAACCATCAATACTCCTACCTGAACCTTTTGCTATTTCATCTTTTTTAGAAATAACAATTACAGGACGAGTAAATTCATCTGCTAATCTGGAGGCTATTATGCCTATGACTCCTTGATTCCAATTTTCTGATGCAAGAACCAATACCTTATTGTCTTCTTCTTTTACTTGTACAGAGGCAAGTTTTCTAGCTTCTCTTAAAACATTATCTCCAATTTCCTTCCTGCACTTGTTTATTTCGTTTAATTTTTGGGATAAATATTCAGCTTTAAATTTGGAATCAGTTAGCAATAATTCTAAAGCTAATTTAGAATCCCCTAACCTCCCTGCTGCATTTATTCTGGGGGCAAGGGAAAAATTTACTTCTCTAGTTCCTAAATTTCCATAATTTACGCCACTTTCCGTTATTAATGCCTTCAAACCCTCTTTTTTAGTTTGATTAAGCATCTTTATGCCATGTTTAATTAAGATACGATTTTCATCTATAAAAGGAACGGAATCAGCAATCGACCCCAATGCAACGTAATCAAGCAAGTTTTGTAAATCATCCTGGTTTTTTCCCAATTTTAGATATAGAGCTTGAGCCACTTTAAAACTTACTCCTACCCCCGCTAATTCCTTAAAAGGGTAATTTGTATCGCATTTAGGATTAATTATTGCTACTGCAGAAGGAATGTCTTTTTGGGGTTGGTGATGATCGATAACTATAACATCTATACCATAATTATTTGCTTTCTCAATTTCACAAATAGAACTAATTCCACAATCAACAGTAATAATTAATTTAAAATTATTTTTAAAAGCTATATCTATAGCCTCTTCATTTAGCCCATATCCCTCTTGAAAGCGATTAGGTATATAGTAATATAAATTAGTTGTAAATTCTTTTAAAATTGAAAATAATAGGGCAACACTGGTTATTCCATCGACATCATAATCTCCATAGATTAATATTCTTTCATTATTATTTATTACTTTTAATATTTTATCTACAGCTTTTTCCATATCTTGAAAGATATAAGGATCTCTTAAGTCTTTAAAGTCTGCTTTTAAAAATCTCCGAGCACTTAAAGCTTCCTTTGTTCCTCTATTAATTAATAATCGAGCTAAAATCGGAGAGATATTTAATTCTTTGGACAATTTTAATTGTAGTTTTTTATCTTCTTTTAATATACACCACTCGATTTTATTTATGCTCCTTTCTCATATATCGTATATCGTTATTCGTATCTCGTATTTTATATCTTGTAGAAAAATAATTCAGATATATGGCCTTTAATTTTTTTTAATCTTTTTACTATTTATTTTTCTTACTAGATACAATCCACGAGATACTATTTTAATCTGGCTTCTGAATTCTGACTTCTACTTTATATTAATGTTTAAATATTTGGAAAATAATGGTAAAAATAATACTTATTATAATGCATAAACCTAAAGGGAAGTAAAAGATAA
>CAYTVM010000030.1:0-8439 GCA_964441685.1 uncultured Atribacterota bacterium
AAAAGATGAATAAAATGATTGAAATAGATAAGAAAAATTTCATAGTTGTGGTAGAGCCGGGTGTTGTTACGAATGATATCAATAATCTTGTAAAAGATGAAGGGCTTTTTTATGCAGGATATCCTATGAGTGTCGAGACATGTTATATAGGCGGGAATGTTGCAGAAAATGCCGGAGGTGGAAGGGCCATTAAATACGGGGTAACAGGAAGGTATATATATGGCCTTGAAGTAGTAACACCGACAGGTGATATCGTGCATCTTGGTGGCAAGAGGGCGAAAGATGTAACCGGATATGATCTTATACATCTTATGGTAGGTTCTGAAGGTACTCTTGGAATATTTACCAAGATATACATAAAGCTGTTACCTCTCCCCCAAGCGAATGTAAATTTACTTGTTTTATTTAAAGATATAAAAAGCGCAATCAATCTTGTACCCAAAATAATGACCTTTGGTAGGATTATACCTACCTCAATAGAATTTATGGATGAATTATCATTTAAGACATCTTGTGAATATTTAAATGAAAAGATACCCTTTAAAAAAGCAGGTGCAATGCTTTTAATAGAACTTGATGGTAATAGCAAGCAGGAGCTGGAAGGGCAATATGAAATAATAGGAAATTTATGTACGGAAAATGGAGCAATTGAAGTTTATGTTGCAGATAATGCTACTACATCAGAGAGGATATGGAAGATAAGGCGAAATATTGCAGAGGCCTGGAAACTTGTAAGTCCTCATCAAAGCCTTGAAGATGTTGTTGTTCCCATATCGGAAATACCAAAATTCCTGGCAAAGATAAAGGAGATTTCCAAGAAATATAATATACTTATTCCATGCTATGGCCATGCAGGCGATGGGAATTTGCATGCGACCCCTATTAAAAATCCAAAATATAAAATGGACGAGTGGTATGAAAAATTGGATGCATTGCTTCCGGAGCTATATAAAGCAGCAATTGATCTCGGTGGGACAATTAGCGGTGAACATGGCATTGGAAATAAACGCAATAAGTATATATCAATGGCATTAGAGCCGGCACAGATTGAGATGATGAAAAATATCAAAAAAGCGCTTGATCCTAACCTAATTTTAAATCCCGGAAAAATATTTTAGGTTGTAAAATCATCATTCCTTTTAAAACAATCAAGAACGATATAATAATAATTAATCATGGTGTCATTGAATATATTGGAGAAGAGGACTGGAGGGGCTTGGCTTCATACTTCACATGATCATGTAAAAAGGCGTTCAAAGGGTGATTGAATAATGCCTCTATCCGTAGAAGTAATGGCGAAATTTATTAAGGGACCAGAACATTGGAAGGATTTGAATGAATAAGGCATGAATAAAATTATAACCAGGCCGGAAGAAATGGTAAAGAATGAGCAAGTTTTGTATAGCGGGAACCATTACCTCAGTGTGCCTATTATTGATTGTCGGAATGGTGCTATTCAAAATATAAATGTGGTATCTCTCTCTAATAAAGCTTTATTAGAATTAAAGGGAGAGCTAAATTTATTGACGCCGCATTTTTACCGGGAAGGGAAAGAAATTGAAATAGAAAAGATAGACGTTTCTAAAGAGCAGCATTATCTGCCCCGACTAGATTTTATTTTTAAAGGTGGCATAAGGGTAACCGGAAGAATATTTACCGACCTTAAGGAAAAGGGCTTAATCTATAGCTTCGAAAGTTCAGAAGAAATTGATATTTCTTTATTTTTTGATTTAAAGGATTTATCTTTATTACGATTTGACTCTCACCGGATGGATACTAAAAAAATAATACAAAGAGATAAATGGCTGAATAATCCGGTCGTTAATATTTTTTCTTCCGGAGTTTCATTGGCCTTGGCTTTTGGTGGAGATCAAGACTTTGAAGTGGATGATTTTAAAGGGAAGGAAACCTTGAATTTAAAGGTATCCTGTCAAAATAAAAATTGTTTTTATGTCGCGGTAAATTATGACCCGGATGGTGCTTCCACTACGCTTATTCACTTAAGAAGAAAAGGATATAGTGGAATCTACAATGAATTTCTGGATTGGCTAAAGAAAAAAACCATTCCCTATCCCAAAGACCCCGCATTGGAAACCAGATTAAATGAAAATCTATTTTTTAATTATTTTTACGCTATAGCCAAAGATATGGAGAGTGATCAATATCTGGCATTAACTTCGAGAAGTCCCCGCTATTATGTATCCGGAGCATTTTGGGAAAGAGATGGTTTTTTATGGTCTCTTCCGGCAATAAAATTGGTTTGCCCTAAATTATATCAACATCTGGCAAGAGAAATGATCCTGATGCACAGTAAAAATCCGGGAGATCATGCCCATTATATGGATGGCACCGTTTTATATCCCGGTTTTGAGCTGGATGAAGCAGCCAGTTATTTTATTCTTTTAGAGAACCTGGAAGATCATCTTTTCGATGAGAGATTAATAAGGGCTCTGGAAGAAGTGTTTGAGCGAATAGAAAGAGAATATGATCTCCAAACCGGCTTATATAAAACTTTCTTGCTCCCTTCCGATGATCCCGCAGAATATCCTCTGGTTACTATTGATAATGTTATTCTCTGGCGGGGACTGCAGAATTGGAGAGATGTTTTATTAAAGAAAGGGAAGGTAAAAAAGGCACAGCTTATCGATCAAAAAATAGAAAACATTCATGAAGGGATCCATAAATATTTGGTTAAGGAGATAGAGGGAAAGAAAATATTTTTATGGTCTACTGACGGAAAAGGAAATTTCAGGTTATATAATGACCCTCCCGGGAGCTTAGACACTCTTTGTTTTTATGGATTTGTAGATAAAGATGACCCGATATTTAAAAATACCATAGATTATTATTATTCTTCTTGCTACCCTTATTACTTTAAAAATGCCAGGATAAATGAACTGGCCTGTGACCACCATCCCCATACCCTTTCAGGGTTGGGGCTATGCGGGAGTATCTTGAATCCTTTACTGTCCGATGTGGCGTTGAAATGGTTAAAATGTGCCAATATGGATCATGGTCTTCTGGCGGAGAGTTTCGACAAAGATTCGGGAGAAGCCAAGACCGGAGTCGGTTTTGCTTCCGGTTGTGGGTATCTGGCTTATTCCCTCTATCATCTCTTGATCAAGGAGGGGAGGGAATGAAAGTAGCCTCGGTAGAATGGAAGAAAAATGAGTGGGAAAGGATAGATAAGCCAAAGACTCTGGTTGGCAAAATAAAAGAATGTCTGGAGAAAGCGATGGAAGGACAGGTTGATATCATCGTGTTCTCCGGGTTTACAGGGTGTTTTTTTCAACAACTGAGTTGCCCGGAAAATATAAGTTTAAGGAGTTTAATAAAGGAAGCAGATTCCGGGGAATACATCGAACAGGTTAAGAAATTATCCCAAAACTACAAGATAGCCATTTGTCCGGGAAGTTATTGGCAAAAAGAAAAAAATAATATTTATCATGAATCCTGCTTGATCATAAATGGTGAAGTTCAACTTAAGCAGCGGCAAATTTATTTAGCCCGCTGGGAAAGAGAATTAGGATTTTCCAGGGGAGGAGAAATTGAATTAAAAGAAATGAAAGATTGGAAACTGGCGCTAATTATTTCCACCGATGTTTTTTATCCCCAGGTTTCCAGGTTGGCGGCTTTAAGAGGTGCAGACATTATTCTATCCCCGGTAGGCTTTACCGGAGAAAAAAATCGGTCTTTACAAGTAAGCGGAATGTGGCAAGAAGTCCAGCAGAATCAATTCTTTGCGGTAAAGAGTGGATTTAATGGATTCCTGGGAGAGCAGAATTTTTGGGGAGAATCGGTCATCTATGCCCCCCTGGAAATGACCGAAAGGGAAGATGGATATTTAGCAAGAAGCAGTGGACAACAAAGTTTAATTATTACCGAACTGGACAATAAGAAGAGAAGAAAAGCAATTTCCAAATTTGATGTGCTATCTCAATTGAATCCAGGGTTTTATCAGCAGATGAAAATGTTTAGAGAAAGTTAGGCTAAAGTGAATATGGAATTTTTAATTGAAAAATGGTTTAATAAAAAAATATCTTTAGACAGAATAGAAAAGTATTGTAAACAATTAAAGATTAAAAAAAGAAAAGCTTCGGAAGATATTGATCCGGAAGACATTCGTATTTCCTGTGTTCAAAGACAAATTCACCCGCTAAGCAGCGTCGAGAGATATATTGATATGCTTTGTGGTTTTGTAGACCAGGCGGTAGAAGACAACAGTCACATGATCATCTTCCCCGAATATAACTTTTTTGACCTGTTCGGTTTGATCCCCGGGTTTTGCTTGGTAAATCAAATTCTAAATAAAAAGGCAATAAAGAATAAAGACGAAGAAAAAAAAAGAGAGGAAGAATCAAATTTAAAAGGAAACAACAACATTCTGGTTACCATATTTAAAGCTACTGCACAACCTATAGAGACGGGGGTTAAGAGAATTGTTTCTCTGTTAGCAGAGGAATATGGTTTATATATTTATAGCGGAAGTTATATTTTAAAGGAGAAAGAAGGAATTTGTAATGCCGGTTCTCTCTTTGGCCCTGGTGGGAATCTAATAGGGACTCAAAAGAAAATGCACCTGACTAATTTCGAGGTTAAATTAGGAATGAGAAGAGGTAATAAAATGGAGGCATATTCTTTACCTTTCGGTAAAGTGGTATGCCCTATTTGTATGGATGCTACATATTTTGAGACTTTTCGTATAGCCAGAGAGTTGGGGGCGGATATGGCTATTTTACCTATTGCTAATTTACAAGAATATTCTACCTGGAAGGCATTGAGGGGAATTTGGCCCAGGGTGCAAGAATCATATATGTATGGTTTAAAATCATCTTTAAACGGATGGATTGCCGGGATGCATTTTACCGGAAAGTCCGGCATCTTTGCTCCTCTGGCAATGACTGAAAAAAGGGATGGCGTTCTGTCTTTATCCCCCTCTTATGAGGGAGATCACCTGATAACAGCCAATATAAACCTGAGAAAATTGTATGAAGCAAGAGAAAAAGCAGCGTATCATGAGGATAAAAATACTGAATTTGAAAAAAATTATATTGAAAGAACCTATAGTGTTAATTAATAATAGAATTTCTAAGAAAGGAGAAAGTAATGGAAGAATTTAAAGGGAAAAGACTTTTTCTGTATAACCTGTCCACAGCAGGATGGGTATTGTTAGATTCAATCTGGTTAACTTTCGCAATTGCCTTTCTGCTTCCCCCCAAAGAGAAGATAGTAGAAGGTATGATTCCCTTTATTTCGAATAATAGGTTTTTGGGAGTTATTACTGTGTTGGGAGCAGTGATGCTCTTTGGAAGGATTATAGATGCAGTTGCTGATCCATTGGTGGCTTCCTGGACTGACCGTTCTACCTCAAGATTTGGGAGAAGGAGATTTTTCCTTATTATAGGCGGACTTCCCCTGGCATTATCTACAGTTCTGATATTTTTTCCACCCGTATCTCATACTTCCTTTACTAATGGTATCTATCTGGCTATTGTTTTTGGCTTCTACTTTTTTTTCTTTACGCTATATGTCGTTCCTTATCTTGCTCTAATTCCTGAACTCGGTCATCATGAAAAAGCTCGAATTGGTATTGCCACAGCTCAAGGATATTTTTCTCTCGTTGGTTCAGCGATAGTGATGATTGGTGGACCTCTTCTTTTGACTATATTTATGAAGAACACTAATTATGTGAGCTCTTACCGGAAAATGATTATTTATCTGTCTATCCTTGGAGCCATATTATTATATACAGCTGTATTTGCGGTAGACGAGAAAAGGTTTTCCAATGCCAGACCCAGCCAGGTTCCTCTGATGGATTCCTTCAAAAAAACAGTGAAGAATAAGGCTTTTATTATCTACCTTTTTGCCAATATATCCCTATGGTTTCTTTTTAATATTGTCCGTTCATCTGCCATTCCTATTGTCATTACCCTGATGGGGGCTGATGAGACCTTTGCCGGTAATATGTTTACTATCCTCTTTATTATTGCAGCTATCTGTTTCCCGCTTGTGGGATTTTTGGCGAGGATTCGAGGGAAGAAAATGATTATGATGATAAGTCTTGTTTTATTCTCTATATTTTCTGTTTTCCTATCTCTTACCGGTCTTACCTCGGTCAATCCCCAGACATGGGGACTAATTTTTGTAGGACTTATGGGCTTTCCTGCAGCAGTCCTAATGATTATTCCTAATGTAATACTTTCTGAACTATGTGATGTTGATTATAAAAAAACCGGAGAGAGAAGAGAAGCTATGTATTTTGGGGTCCAGGGTTTTTTTATGAAACTCAATTTAGGACTTTCGACCGCAAGTCTGGCTCTTTTATATTCTATCTTCGGAAAAGATATTAGTAATCCCTTGGGAGTAAGGTTAGCTCCCGTGTTAGGAAGTGTAGTTGCCCTTTTAGGCCTTATCATTATGAGCCGGTATCCGGAAAAACAGATTAAAGAACTTTTATCAAAATAGTCTAATAAAAAATTATTTGATTTTTAACTCTCAAAAAAAGAAGAATTTTATTATTCCCGCTCCACTTATGTCATTTCCCCGCACGCGTGAATCTATTTTTAATAATATTCTATATTAAAAATAAGGATTATTTAATGGAAAGAAGTAAAGAAATGGGTATTTTAAAAAAAAGAATTCTATTTTTATGTACCGGAAATTCCTGCCGTAGTCAGATGGCAGAAGGTTTTGCCAAAAAAATGCTCTCTAAAGATTTAAAAATCTTCAGTGCAGGAATAGAACCAAAGACAATACATCCTATAGCGATAAAAGTTATGCGGGAAGTTGGTATTGATATCTCTCAACAAAAGTCTAAAAATATTTCAGAGGTTTCTATTGATAAAATAGATTTAGTGGTTACTTTATGTGGAGATGCTGCTGAAAATTGTCCTATTTTTCCAGGGAAAATTAAAAAAATACATTGGGAAATAGAGGACCCTGCTAAAACCAAAGGAAGCGAAGAAGAAATTGCCAAAGTTTTCCGAAAAGTTCGGGACAATATTAAATCCTTTATAATTAATTATTTATCTATGCAATAGAAGATAAAATGTATATAAAAAATCCAAACCTGCAATTATATTAATAAAAGATAACTAGTTCTTCCTGGGTTTCCGAAAAGCGAAGAGAATAATACTCTCAATTCTGCTAATTTAAACTGGTGATTGTATGATGTATTCCTTTGTTGTTTTTCACTATTTGTCGATTACTTTATCAGTATAAATGCTACGATTTCCTGTATAAACCTGTCGATACGAAAGATAAATATTATCAATCCGGTACTCAAGATATCCGGTAAACTCCCAGATCCAAAAATGTCTTTCCGACCATATTGATAAAATTGTACAACTGCTGGAAAAGGGAGCAAATAGTCTGGCCCAAGCAGGAGAAGACATATGCGAAGAAATAAAGGCCATTGTCTCCGGCAAAAAGATCAAAGCGGAAGTCCTGGGTTATGGCCAATTTTCCAATATATTTAAGGTTGGGCCAGATTATTTTTTCACCAAAAAATTACCCCCAAAAGTTTGATACAGACTGCCCGATATACTATTTTGACAAAAATTATTTTATATTATATAGTATATAAAATATATAATATATATTTTCGAAATTTAAAATGATAGGAAACATAAAATGCCTATTAGTCAAACAATTGTTGGAAAAATATATAGTGAGCTAAAAGAGGAAATCATAACTCAAAAAATTAAATTAAATCAGAGAATAAGTATTAAAAAAATTTCTAAAGATTTTGGAATAAGTCAAACACCTATTCGTGAAGCATTAAATCGATTGATAAATGATGAACTGGTAGTGTACAAACCTAGGAGAGGATATTATGTTATACAGTTGTCTTGTAAAGATGTGGAAGAAATATATGATTTGCGGAAATTAATTGAAGTGTATGCATTAGAACAGGGTATGAAAAGAGAGACTATAGACCAAAAGTTATTCCAAAAGTATCTGCTAAAATCAACGGAAATGCAGAAAGCAAATATTGAACCTAAGAAACCATTAAAATATTGTATTGCCGACAGAGAGCTTCATTTAAGTATAGTAAAGAGTTCTTTAAATGTGAAATTATGTAATATTTACCTAAGAATGTATCCCCTTGTAATCATCTCGCAACAATTGGACCCATTATATGAAAGATCATTAAATGAACATATTTTATTAATAAGCACAATACTAGATAAAAATATTATGAAAGCAAAAAAAATCTTAGAAATGCATATAAGCAATTGCCAGCGTGATGGTATCAAATCCTTAAGAGATAATCTCTAATACCCATTCTTTAATAGAACAGATTTTATTTTTATCTATCAGATGTAGTTAAAGATGTTAGAACTCTCCTAATCACAGAAGAATTCAGGCAGGAATTTTATAAAATATTATACTGGTGAATTGATAGTTTGAAATCTTCTCCTTCTTATGGATATAATT
>CAYTVM010000030.1:8539-10169 GCA_964441685.1 uncultured Atribacterota bacterium
AATTTACGAAAACTTCTTCAGAAAACAGCGCTTTTGTTTTTTTTGCCCATTACTACTGTCGGGACATTATGGATAATTAAAATGGACAACATCAAAATCGTCGCTTTACCTTTTTTGGGAGTATTCGCTCTTTTTACAGGAGGGATGTTAGGTTTAGTCGCAGCTAAATTGCTTAAGTTGAACCGAAAAGATACGGGGTCTATGTTTATTTGTGGTTCATTTGCAAATATTGGGTCAATAGGAGGGTTGGTTTGTTACTTATTTTTAGGGGAAGAAGGTTTTGCTTTGGTATCTTTTTATGCAATATTTGTACAAATTACCTATTATGTTGTAGGGTTTCCGATAGCAAAATCATTTAGTAGTGATATAACTACGAATGGTAATCTAATTTCTCACCTTAAAAAAGTATTTTCAGATATCTTTGTAGTGATTGCTTTGATATATATTACCATTGGGATTTTTTTTAATTTATCCGGCATTATAAGACCTGTATTTTATCAAGCAGTTAATGCGGTTTTTATTCCTATTCAGACAATACTTATGCTGGTTTCTATCGGATTAGCTATGAAATTTGGAAGAGTAAGAAATTTTACCAGGGAATGCGTAATAGTCTCTTTTATAAAATTCACATTAGTGCCACTAATAATATCGAGTGTAGCTTTTCTTTTAGGTTATGGAGAAATAGATGGAGGGTTACCACTTAAAGTTGTAATCATTCTTTCTTCAATGCCGGTTGGCTTTACCGCTTTAATCCCTGTTTCGATATATAATTTAAATTTGGATATGGCTAATTCTTGCTGGCTAGTCACAACTTTTAGCCTAATTTTGATTTTACCCTTACTATCTTATGTTATTAAGTTAGTGTAGACCTATCATTTGAATGGCAATTGAGTGGAGGAAGTTTGAATTATTAATAACATAATGAAAAATAGCGCTTATTCAGGGTGAGAAAGGAGGCGAAGAGGTTTAAAATCAAGGGAACGCATAACATAAAGGTAAGATAAAAACCAGTTCCCGGGATACTAAAACTGTTGAAAGAAAGAAAAGTCATTTAACTATTATGAAACGAAGATATTTTATAATTCGATAATAAAAATATTAAAAAAAAGTGAAAAATGATGAGATGAAATAAATAAATAGCTAAAAAAATATTGAGAATCATGATATACTTAACCATTAAATATATCAATATTAATTTAATCGATTGTTTCATGTTCTTAGATAGATAAAAATAAATAAAAGAAAAGAGGAGAATAAATAAAATTATGGCGAAATGTTCTGAAAAAGAGATGTTAAAAAAATTATTAAAATTTAACACTCCAACCGTTGGAAATGTTGTTGCTACTTATCCGGAAAACCCACATTGCTTAGGATTGTATGATAATTGGTATGGCCGCTGGTATACCAGTCAGAAAGTAAAATGTGTATTTCCGGAAAAGGGAAGAAGGATTGGATATGCCGTTACCCTAGTCTTTTCATTGCCTGACCCAAAAGTAAAACCATATTCGTTTATTGATTTAATTGAAGTTCTTGACCAGGCTAAAAAACCAATTGTTGTCGTTGCTCAGCAAAAATTTCCAAGTGATATAGCTGACAGTGTTGGCTTGTTTGGAGGTCAAATGACTTCATT
>CAYTVM010000031.1:0-10094 GCA_964441685.1 uncultured Atribacterota bacterium
ATGATTTACTTCTGCAAATAATGCCTGATAGCACTTATAACAATAATTCAATTCACGGGATCAGATCGTGATTTTTTATTTTTTTTCTTCATTTTCAATTCTTTTGCTTTTGATTACCTTGCTGACTCTAGTATAATGCAGTCCATCAAACAAAGAGCCATCCCCTGCATTATTACTCCCGAATATTATTAAAACTTTTTAGGAAAAAGGAAACTGCTTGACGCACCTGATTTTCCGGATCGTTGAGGCTTGCTTGCAAAGCCGCTATCACATCCGAATCATTCGGTGCAATACAGGATAAGGCCGATACAACTGTTTTACGCATTTGCCATTCCTCATCTTTAAGTGCATCAATTAACAACGGGACTGCCGGCTGTGCAGCAGGCCCGATAGCGGCCAGGGTTTGAGCGGCTGCCTGGTGTACCTGCCATTCTTCATCCCCAAGCAATATCATCAATGTATTTACTGCCGGCTGTGCAGCAGGACCCAGGATAGCCAAGGCCCGGGCAACCGGTTTACGTACTTGCCATTCCTCATCTTTAAGTGCATCAATTAACGCAGGTATTGCCAGCTCGGCTTCCGGCCCCAGCGACCTCAGGGCAATTGCCGTACTTTCACGGATTTTCCATTCAGGATCCTGCAATGCCGGAATCAGTTCTCTGACCTTTTGCAAGCGTTCCTCACTCCATCCTGCGAAAGTTTTATCTTTCACCGTTTTGCTGACCATCCTTTCGTCTTCCGGCAAAAGAACATCAAGGATTTCTTTTCTCCAATAGCCTATTGACTTATTATAAAGGCCGCCCAATGTATCTCCAGTACCTTCATTATAAAACAGCTGCCAGAATATCCAGATCATACCTCGTGATTCAGCTTCTTCACGAATTAATCCGGTCCAATTTACCTGTGAATCAATATCAGCATTGATAGTTACTCCAAATTCACCCAAAATAACATCACGCCTATTTTCCTGTGCCCATTTGCTTATGGTATCAAAATCTTTTCGAATAAATACTTTTTGTCTGTCCGTATTATCCCACATATTGCCCAGCCAATATTTAGAATAATGCTTAAGATCTTCTGTGTAGGTTTCACCCTGATAGGTAAACGGTATCGGTTTATAATAATGAAAGGTCACCATAATATTCGGATCATCCTCAACAGTAGGCAGTTTGAGTTGATGAATACCGTTGACATTGTCCCAGGTACGTAGTAGATTACCGATCAGTACATTGGCCCCGATAATAACCATACGCCTCTCATTATTTCCGCCTGAAGATCGAATTTGATCAAGCGCTTTCTGTATATACATATTCCATGCATCAGGCATAATGGGTTTGTGAGGTTCGTTTGCCAACTCAAAATATAATTCAGGAGGATAATCCTTATATCTTTCAGCAAGCATTTTCCAGACAGCCAGGAATTTTTGTTCATTTTGGATGCTTTCCTCTCCGGAATCAAAGGAATATACACCTTCAGGAATGAGGAAGTGAAAATCCAGAATGGCAATCATATCCCGTTTTAAAATATTCTCTATTATCCAATCCAGACGTGTTAAAAGATTTTGATCGATTTGATAGGTATCCCCTGATGTATTGAGGTGTGGCAAAAATTGCACAGGAACACGAACGTGATAAAATCCTGCATCACGGATAGCATCAAAATCGTATTCTTCCGGAATCAGTCCCCAATCATTATCATTTAAATCTTTTAAGCTGCAACCTAAATTTATCCCGCTTAACTCATTTCTTGTTCTTTTTACATTATATATTCTGGTAAAATCGTAATTTTTATGCCTGCTGCTATTCCTGGCATTCGAATAGGTATCTATTTGTATCACATACCCAATTGCCCATATAAGAGGAATCATCACAACGACGATAATTAAAGCCCAGAAATATCTGGATTTTTTACTCCTGAAAATATTATTTTTCGTCTTCGAACTTTCAGACAATTTCTTTTGCATCGTAACAAATTCTCCTCGTTTCCTTCCCCTTTTCATTTACTCTTTTTTAGTCAAAATGGATAAAGGTTGAACTCCTTAGTTGAGCAGAGTACATTTCAAGAACTGACCTCAGGATTCAGAATTTACGATTTATATGTTTTGACATTATTAAGAAATGATAAATGCAATTCTTTACGATCTTTGATGCACAGAAAACCATCCCCTGTATCATCTTGAGTGCCGTCGCAACCGTGGCAGCAGGAATGGTGTATTCCGCTTGTACTCCAGGTACTTGAACCCAAATCTGTCTTCAAGCTCCTTCTCCTCGACTAGCTTCACATATAATAGAAGCACGACTATCAGTATCAGGACTAGCGCAATTGCCGAAAACGAGCCAATCCAGACAGAAATGCCTAAAAGGGCGATAAAGGTCCCGAGCGTCATCGGATTGCGGCAGTAGGTAAACGGACCCTTCACGACGAGTCTCCTCGTGGGCATCATCGGTACTGGCGTTCCCTTACCAATCGTCACCTGAACTTGGATTGACCACAACCCGAGAAAGCCACCTCCCACAACAAGCAATAGACCGACAATCAAGTTCATTACGCTTAAGGTGAATCGTGGCAGCTGAAGCCAGCGATCGATCGCAGCGGAGGAGACAACGAGCAGAAAAGGAAATATCAGAATGAAAAAGATACCTTCAAAACCAAGGGCGATAAGCCTCTGTCTTATGCTGTATTCACGTTTAGCCCAATCCTGGAACTTTTTCATAATCCTTCTCCTTTCGTAGAATGCCGCTACTTCTTTAGGGGGTCCAGTTTGTAGAGCACTGTTTCATAACCGAAATTTCTATTGGCAATTTCTTGCATTGTTTCGATACTCTCCTGTGGCGAAGTAATCCCCTCAGATTTTTTTAACATCATTTTCTCCCATATTAAAAATAATGTCAAAGGGCTACATTCTACCTTCCCTTTCGACTCTTTTGATCAACATTTTTTTTCTTCAATTTTAGCTTATATTCTGGCATAAAGACAGCTAATTTGACTATCCTGATTGATCAAATTATTCTATAGTTGAATGTTATTTTATAATTATAGATCCCTTTACTCCTAATATTAATACGACAAAAGGTTTAAAAAATCCTTCTTTTTGGAGAAAAAAGTTGCAAGATGCAAGGTACAAGTGCGGAGAATCTGCCATAATGACAAAGGGATTAAAACTAATAATATTTAGTTATAAATGGGAAAAATGTGTAAAATCTGTGGGAAAATACCTTATTGAAAGCCTTATATAATAAGGGTTTCAAGAGAATAATACGAGAATTGCTTCTACGAGCAAATTTTGCCTTAACTGATACTTTACCCCTCAAAAATGGCACTTTTTTAACTAAAATCCCGCCACTTTAAAATCTGAAAGTGGCTATTTATAAGGATTTTAGGAAATCGGGAAGGCAAAAATAGGCCAAAAATGGGGGTCATAACTGCTGATTTTTCGAAAATTGAAGTGCGTTTAAAGGCACTCTCCGTGCGTTTTTAGGGCATTCCTGAAGGGGGCCTGAAACCCTTTTATAAATAAAGGGTTTTGAGATAGTAAAGAGAAACGGAGAACCGTTCTCTGTTCTTATTCTAATATTGCCAAGAAACCTGTAAAATCTTTTTCATCAAAGAATATATTCTGTTTAGCATTTCCCCGAGAGGTGATATGATAGATTGCCCCGGGAAATTCTATACGTTGTGGTCTTGCCATGGGATAAATATATCATTTTATTTCTTATATTTCAAGACCTGACCCCATTGACGTTCACTTGACTTGACTCCTCTTGACTCCTCCTATGGAATATTCGAACAGAATTACTCCTGTTTTTTTATAGTAGACTCCACTTTCTCGAGTCTTTTTTCTGCGTCTTTAAAATAAGCTTCAAGCTTTTCCAAAGTAAGAAATTCCGGAGCAGTATCAGGAACGCTTAAATAATAAACTATCATATCAGGCATTTCATTTTGATAATCTTCTATCTTTTCACTTTGATAAAAGAAAAATGTTTTTCCCATCATCTTCTTAAATGATTCTCGATTTAATTTGATTATATTTTCCTTTTTTAGTTTTTCCCCTTTAATTATCCATTCCTCTGAATCTGAAAATGGATCGGTGGCAATTAAGCTAAAGGCAAGAAATTGTTTTAAGTTATCTTCTTGATTAATTATCTTAACAAATACCCAGGAATTACTTTCTTCTGAGCCTTTAAGGATAGCCCAAAATATGGAAATTCCATTTGTTTTAAAAAATGAATCTGATCCGTGATATTTATTAGGGTCGGTTTGCTGATCGGCAGCTACCGAAAGATTACAAAATATGCTTACAGCTAAAAACAGACAGATCAAAAAAATAAAAATCCTTCTTTTCATTTTTAATCTCCCTTCTTTTTAAAAATTTTCAGTTCTTTTTCAGGTAAATATACCCCCACTTCTTGATTTAATAAATATTTCGCATATTCAACGGCATTGTAAGAGGTTACATTTAATGTACATCCGTAAACATCTACGGTGAATTCGACTTTCTCCCCCAAAAAGACTTTTTCGGTAATAATGCCTTTTAATTCTTTCCCTTCTGCGTTTTTAGAGAGTTGTACAAATTCAGGTCTTACAAAAACATTCATTTTTTGTTGGGGTTCAATGCCGTTTGAGGCAGTAGGAATTTTGTAAGCATGATTAAATATTTTCATTATAACAAAACCATTGTCCACTTCTTGTACTTCTGCAGGAAGAGTATTAATTCTGCCAATAAATTTGGCTACAAATTCTGAATTCGGTTGAAAATATAGCTCTTCTGCTGTTCCTATCTGTATTATCTTCCCTTTATTCATAATGGCGATACGGTCAGATATAGCCATTGCTTCCTCCTGATCGTGAGTTACATAAATAGAGGTCATGTTTAGAGATTGCTGCAGGCGTCTTATTTCGCTTCGGGTATGAACTCGTAATTTTGCATCTAAATTTGATAAAGGTTCATCCAGCAGAAGAACTTTTGGTCTAATAACAATTGCACGAGCTAGGGCTACCCGCTGCTGTTCTCCACCGGAAACCTGATGGGGAAACTGGGCTTCATAACCGGTTAAGCCCACCATTGCTAAAATTTCATTGACTCGCTGTTTTTCTTCTTGTGGAGGAATTTTTTGCACTTTTAGGCCATAAGCAACATTTTCATAAATAGAAAGATGAGGGAAAAGAGCGTAATTTTGAAAAACAAAACCAATATTTCTTTTGTTTGCTAATAAATTTGTTACATTTTCTTCCCCAAGAAAAATAGTCCCCTTATCTGGTTGTTCAAAACCGGCAATCATTCTTAGGGTAGTAGTCTTACCACAGCCAGAGGGGCCCAATAAAGTGACCAGCTTAGCATGTTCAATGTTCAAATTAACATTATTAACTGCTTTTACCTCGCCTTTTACTCGGTGTAGAAAGGTTTTATGAATATTATTCAAATAAATTCCAATTGCTTTCATGCTATCCTCCTAAAATGTTAGACATGTCAATTGCTCCTGGCCCGCGGAATAACCTGAGAAATAAATTAATAAATATAATCATTATAAAAACAATGACTACTACCAGGGTTGAAAAAGCAGCAGCAACTCCTAATTCCAATTCGGTCATCTTCTCGAGAATACGAACGGTAATAAGGGTCCAATTGATGGAAATCAAAAAGATAGTAGCGCTGATTGCGGTCATTGAACGGATAAATACTATCCCCAAACCACTAAATAAACCTGGCAGAATAAGCGGTATGGTTATACGTTTAAAAGTGGTTATAGCACTGGCTCCTAAACTCAAAGATGCTTCTTCGATGCTGGGGTCGATTTGCTGAAGGATAGCCATAGTAGTCCGAATTCCTGTAGCACCATAACGGAAGACATAACAAGCTATGATAATAATTGCCGTTCCGGTTATTATAACCGGGGGATTGTTAAAGGTAATTAAATAGGCGATTCCTACTATAGTCCCGGGTAAAGAGTAATTAATCATGGAAACAATCTCCATGGCAGGTCGAGAGATAAAGGTTTTTTTAGAAATTAAATAACCCACAATAACCCCGTAAAATCCTCCCAACAACATCCCTATAGTAGCAATAAAAAGAGTATCCTTTATAGCTTTCAATCCTTCAGTAAAAACTACTATATAATGTTTTAAAGTAATTTGATAATTAGCTCCGAATGCTTTTACAATAGAAGCATAGAACAAAAGAACATAGAAATATAGAATTAGGGTAGAAATAAGAATACATACGGTAAGAAAAAATTTTCCCGTTTTTGAAGTTACACTTTTTATTTGGGTTTGTGCTCCGGCTTTACCAGTAATAGTTACATAATATTTTCGGCTCACCCAATATCGCTGAAGAACAAATACTGAAAAAGCGGGCACAAGAAGAATGAAAGATAAAACTGCCCCTCCCCTTATGTCAAATAATCCGGTAATCTGGAGGAAGGCTTCGGTGGGTAGTACCGGAAATCTACTTCCTGCCAAAATTAAAGGAGTAGCAAAATCAGCCAAAGAAGCCGCAAAGAGCAAAAGAAATGAGTTTGCTAATCCCGGAATAGCGAGTGGTAGAGTAATGGTTTTAAAGACTCTTCCCCGGGAACTGCCCAGGCTAAAAGCCATATCTTCTACCGTAGGATCAATACCAGATAGAATTGCTTTTAAAGTAAGATAAGCAATGGGGAAAAAGGTAATAGTTTCGGCAAAAAGTACACTATGTAATCCGTAAACATTAAAAGTTTTTATCCCTAACAGATTATAGGTTATGAGTCCCCTCCTCCCAAAAGAAAAGATCATGGCAATGGCCGTGGTGAAAGGGGGAGAAATTAGAGGCAGTATGATAGTGCTGTCTAAAAATTTAGACCAACCTTTAGAAAGACTGGCTCTTACAGAAGTAAAAGCAAAGAAAAAACCAAGAACCGTTCCTGATAGGCCAACCAAGGTGGCCAGAAGAAGACTGTTCCAAAAAGCTTGCAAGTGATTGCGTTTACCCAAAATTTCTAAGATATTAGCCAAAGTAAAATGCCCGCTCTTTTCAAAAGTTAATATAAATATTTTTGATAAGGGAAAAAGAATAAACAATAATAAAAAGAACCAAATCACAATAATGCTTAGCAAAATTGCCGGATCCTTAGGTAAATTAGTGGATATTTTTTTCTTAAATATATATAAAAAAGCGGGCATTTTTTCCTCTTTTTTTTAATATGTTGTATTAATTATGGTTATGGTAAGACTTTTTCTACCCATTCATCTACAATACGTTTACGATTTTCTCCGGCCCAAACATTGTCAATTGGGAAAATGTTTGCATCTTTTACCACTGCGGCTAAACTCGGTTCAATTTCTACATCCGGATGAGCAGGAATAAAGTTAATCTTGTATTCTGCAAAAAGGTTTTGCATTGCCGGACTTGAAGCCCAGTCTATTAACTTTTTACCTAGTTCGGGATTTTTTGCTCCCTTAAGCAAGGCAATTGCCTCGGTAGAGGTGCCAATTCCTTCCTTGGGGAAAGATACTACTACATCATAACCTTCTTGTTGAGTTTTCAGGGCATCGACTATAAAAAATATTCCTGCTCCGGCTTGGCCTAAACCGACTGGAATAGTTCCTCCTCCCCCACTTTTAGTGTAAACTTGTACATTGGCACGTAATTTTTTCATGTATTCAAAAGCTTTATCTTCGTCTCTATTAAAGACTTCAAGGATGGTAAATATCCTGGTAACAGCTGTGCCTGAAGTACGAGCATCGGCCATTTGGATCATATCTTTATAAGCAGGATCGAGTAAATCATTCCAGGATGAAGGTGGATTGAGATTTTTTTCTTTCAGAAAACCTGCATTGGACATAAATACCAACGGATCATCGGCAATACCTACCCAAAATCCATCAGCATCTTTAAATCTGCTTTCCAATACATCATATGAAGGTGGTTTATAAGCCTCAAATACCCCCTCACTAATCCCTGCACTGTGAGTCTCTACCGGTCCGCCGAAAAGAACATCTACCTGGGGATTACTTTTCTCCGCTATCACCCGTGCCAGTGCCTCACCGGAAGAAAAACGAATAAAATTCACGTGAATCCCGGTTGCTTTTTCAAATTCTTCAAACATTGGCCGTGCCCAATTCTCGGGCCAAATTGAATAAGCATTTACTTCTTCTGCAGCTTGTCCGGGAATACTTATTTCACCTACGAACCACACTAATACTAAACTAAAAATCAAGGTCATCAAAAAAATAACAAAACTTTTCTTAATACTTATCATAATTACAAAAATTCTCCTTTCAATTTTTTTAATTCTCCAATCTTTCTATATAGATATTTTTTAAAATCACCTCCTTTTTTTTGTTTAGTAAGCAGCTCTTGCTAAGTTTTTTCTACAAAAATACTAAATATTCGACAAGTAGACATATTTTAGTTGGTCAGAATTTTGGGTAATTTTTTAATTAAAACAGTTTTACAAAATCAAATAGGGCATTAATCTATAAATAACTAGATATTCATGAGTAATGTAGTAAAATCCTGATGTATGCGGATACGGGTTAGATAAAAGCTAAGGTTACAATAAATCTTAAAAACCCTTTTGCACTTTTAAACATTCTATGTAATAACTATACCATGGTGAGACAGATTCTGGTACTATTTATTAAGAAATTATTTAAAATTTTTAACAATACGTCAGAGAATTGGGAAACTTCTTCTTTTTGAGAAAAGTTTAAATAAGAACGGAGAACCATCCCCTGTTCTTTTAATTATACCAGAATAAGTTACTTAATTACTGAGCATTAATATTTGTCCCCATTTATTAAAAACTTATAAAATTATGTCTAAAATTGGTAAATATAGGGAATAATATACAATATAAGGATATTCTTTTATTAATTTAACAATTATTTCATAAAGTTGAAAAAGGCAAACTATCTGAAAGGGTAGGACGCAAAGTTATGGGTCTTAGGCATTTTAATGTTATGACCGCCAGACTACCGACTTTTTTTATTTTAGGGAAAACATATTTACCCAAAAGAAATTTGTAACAATTAATTTATAATATGTAAAAATAAATTACCCAACCAGAGTTTTATAAAAAAAGTAGGTGTGGAACTATCAATTTAAATCAATACCCTAAATTAGAAGATTTTGAAAACATAAAAACAAAACTAATTATTATTTTTACTTATAGGTCTATTGTTTTAACATTTTTTTTAATGACAACTTTAATTCTAAAATATTTTTTTCATATCCACATTTACAATGAACTTTATATTCTAATTTTAAGCTGGTTCATATTAAGGTATTTATCTCAATACATTTTAAAAAAAGGAATAATTCGCCTTACCACATTAAAAAAAGTAGATTTTGTCCATTATATTATAGGTTTGTTATTTATGACCGGGTTTTTTTACTACACAGGGGGAATTCTATGGATCGGAGCTATTTTTTTTGTTTTCCCCATCCTTTATGTAAACCTTTTATCTACTCCCAAAGAAGGCTTAATTATCACCTTAATGGCTATTACTTTTTTTAGCTTGATAGTTTTTTTGGAATATTTAGGTTATCTCCCGCATAAAGAAATTATTGAATTTAACCCTTATCTTTATAAAGATATCCGATATATTATGGGTACGGTTTTAATGATTAGCTTAGTATTTATATTTATTTTTTTTGCTGCTAAAGATTTTACCCAGATGTTAAAACAGAAAAATGATGAATTAGTAAAAGCCAAGAAAAAATTAGAAGAATTGAGTAATAAGTTAGAGGAGAAAGTTGGATTTCGAACCTCGGAGTTAAAAAAATCCAAAGATCAACTATCTGTACTTTATCAGATATCCCGAATTATTAGTTCCACGTTAAAACTTGAGGATATTTTACAGACTATTTTAGATTTTTCTATTAAAATAAGCGGTGCAGGCAGAGGTTCGATTATGCTTTTGGATAAAAAGAAAAGTATTTTCTTTATTAAAACTCCCTATGATAAGAGCGAAAAAAATATTGATAAGATTACTTTTACCGAAAATGAAAACACTATCGGTTGGGTGGTTAAGAACAAAAAATTCTTATATATTGAAGACTTAGAAAATGACAAACATTTTTCAAAAATAAAGATAATTCGCAGGCGGATAAAACAACT
>CAYTVM010000032.1:0-9847 GCA_964441685.1 uncultured Atribacterota bacterium
TATTTAAAAATGCTGTAAAAAGTGCTTGACAAAGTCATAGTGTTTCGCAATGACATTACTGCTTTTTTTATTCTGTCTTCTTAATTTTATCTTCGGACTTCCATTCTCTTAGCGAGATACGATTCACGAGATACGAGATACTATTTTGCCTGTTTTATTATATTCATAACCAATTCTTCTAAAATAATTTTAGGATTTTTTTGGCTATTTTTTAATTCAAAGTCCGCGATATTCAATAATTCATAAGATTTATCGATTTCCTTAAAAGTGTATTTTTCAGATTGTTTTATTATTTTTCCAACAACAAAGTAAGGAAGCTTTAGTTTTTTCTCTATCTCTTTAGAATAAAAACCGTCTGTAAGTAACAATTTTGTCTGAAGTATAAGCTTTATTTGCCTGTGTATCATAGAAAATATTGATAAATAATGAAGGTTGCCTTGGTTTAACTTTATAAGACCTTCTATTGCGTTTTTTCTATCCTTATCTCCAATAGAATCTAATACTTTAAATATATTAACTGCTTCTAAGCCACCTATGGTTATTATAACATCTTCTTTTTCTATTATATTTTGGTCTTTTGTATAAATATCTATTTTTTCTATTTCATTAAAAAGGCGGGCTAAATCAGAACCAACTATCGATTGTAAATAAAATAAAGCTTCCTTGGTAATTTTTTTATTACTCTGACTGAATTTGGATTTTATCCATAAGGGTAGTTTTGCTATATCTTTAATGCTAAAATTAGCTACTATTCCCGTCTTTTTGATTGCTGTAATTAATTCTTTGGTTGGTTTACCATCTTTGTAAATAATTATCAGAGTTGAAAAATTATTTTTTAAACTGAGTTGATTAAAATAATTGGCTAATTTCTTCTCATCATTTTTGTTAATTTTTTCTGCTTCTTTTATTACTAATAATTTATGTTTTGCCACAAAAGGCAGTGTATTTAAATCATTTATTACTTCATTTATAGATAATTTTTCACCATAGAAAACATGATAAGTTAACTCTCTGTATGCCGAATCAATTAATTTATTTCGAAGCTTTTTTGAAATATCTTCTTTTAAATAATTTTCTTCTCCGTATAACAGGTAAACAGGGTATACTTTCTCTTCTTTTACAAGATTTAACATATTTTCGTAATTTATATATCTATTTTGGTTCATTTTAATTACTTTCTCTCAGTGTTTTTATCCAGTATTCCTGACCGTTTGTTCTTATAATAATTGTTCCGTTTTCATCTGTTCGGTATATTTTTATGTTTCTATCCTCCAATCTTTCTATGACTTTCTGCGAAGGATGTCCAAAAGAATTTTTACCTACAGTAATAACCGCAATGCTCGGATCAACTTTATCTAAGAATTCTACATTAGTAGAAGTTGCACTTCCATGATGACCAACTTTTAATATATCACTCTGTAAAATATTCTGCCAGACCAATAATTTATTTTCGGCAGCTTCTTCTATATCTCCCGTAAAAAGAAAATCGGCATTTTTATAAAATAATTTTACCACAATTGACGCATTATTAAAATCGGAGTCCTTAGAGAAATCAGAATTATACATAGGATTAAGCAAAAACATTTCCAAACTGTTATTAAAAATAAAATTATCTCCGGCTTTAGCTTGATGATATGGTATACCCTTCTTTAATATTAGGGAAATAAATTCTTTATATTGTGATGAATCACAGGGTAATCCGCTATCTAAAACTATATCTACTTTAAATGCCATTAGTACTGACAATAATCCTTCTAAATGATCTAAATCAGGATGGGTTAAAATGAGTAAATCAATCTCATTTATCCCTTTTCTTCTCAAGTAAGGTACAACGATTTTACTTCCTACATCAAAATCACTTTGAGGAGTTCCTCCCCCATCGATTAATATATTTATCTTATTGGGTGCTTCAATGAGGATGCAATCTCCCTCTCCGACATTTATAAAAGTTACTTTAAGGTCAGCTACTGGGTATAGTATTTGAACAATAATGATTAATAACATAACCGATAATATAATAAAAACACCTTTCTTCATTGTTTTCTGCGATATTGTTTTTTTATAGAATATGTTAACCATAAAAAATACGGTTAAGTAATATAAAACAATGACCAATATTGAAGGTTGAGCAACATAAATAAAGGCAAAAGGAAGCGAAGAAAATGAATGAGCTATTAAGGTGATCAGAGTCAATACCAGGTAATTTATATTAGCAATTATACCAGCCAGAAAGATGCTCACCAGCCCGATAAAAAAGGTTACAAATCCTAATATTACCGCTATCCCGGTTAAAGGGACAATAAATATATTTGAAACAATAGAGATGATTGAAATTTTATTGAAAAAGTAAGCGGAAAGTGGGAAAATTCCTACCCAGGCAGCTGTTGAAACTGCTAAAGGATTTCCAACCCAGAATATTTTTTTAGAAAACAATTCTTGCAAGATTGGTGATAAATTGATAATAAAAAAAGTAACCACGAAAGATAAAAGAAAGCCGGCATCATATAATATTAAAGGATTTATCAACAAGATTAAAAATGCTGCAAAAAAAAGAGAACTATTAAGATTTCTATTTCTATTGATTAACTTTCCACCTATTAATAAAATAAACATAATGGTGGCTCTTAACACCGAAGGGCGGTAGCCGGTGATAGAGGCATACACTATTAAAATTAATATCAAGGTAAGCAGTTTGAACTTCTTCGGTAATCTCAACATATTTAAGAAAGCAAGTAAAGCCATAGTAATTATTCCTACATGCAAACCTGAAACTGCCAATATATGCATAATTCCCGCATCGGAAAAAAATTCTTTTAAATCAGGCGGAATAAAACTTTTTTCTCCTAATAGCATACCTATAAGAAGATAATTATAAGGTGTTGGTAAAGTCTGTTTTGTAATTTCTTTTATTTTATTTCTCGCAGATAAGGAAAAAGATGAAAAAAAATTCGAATTATCTTCTCCTATCTTTAAAATATCTCTTTCCTGCCAGATGTTAAGGTAAGTAAAGATTTTTTCTCGAGCTAAATATAATTCATAATTAAATTCTCCAAAATTCTTCTGTTTTATCGGTTTTTCTAATACCCCTTTTATCTTTAGCACATCTCCATATTCAAAAGGATTGTTATCTAAATAAGTATTCACTAATATTAAGCCTTGTGCTTTAATACTATTATCTTTTCCTTCTATTTGGTATACCTTCATCTTCAAAGATGTTTTTTCTTGATTAGGATAAAATTCTTTGCCTAAAACCTTACCGATTATAGTAAATTTCTTATCTCCCATAAAATTTGCTATATGTTCAGGTCCAATTGGCCTTGAGTTAAGATTGTAATTGAATATGCCTATTAAAAATATAATTAAAAATAATAAAGCAGTGGTAATTTTCCACTGCTTTATAAAACTTATCACTGTAATTATTATTAAAAATATTAAAATAGAAAACAAAAATATTAGATTAATACTGATGAATTTACCATAAATTATTCCAAAGATATATAGGGCTAAAATGATAGGTAAAGGTCTAACAAAATAGTATTTATTGTTTATAGAATTATTTTTTATTGGACACAAATTAGATCTTTTATTCCTTCATATTTTTTTTCTGCAATTCCGGAAACATCCTTTATGTCATCAATCACTCCGAATAATCCATTTTGATTTCTATATTCTATTATTTTTTCTGAAAGAACCGGTCCAATTCCTGGTAGAGTTTGTAATATAGTTTTATCGGCAATATTAATATTAACTTTCGTAGAGGTGGAAACCAAAGAAGAATACCCATTTTCCATATTGTTAAAAGTACTTTTATTGATTTCTTCTCCCGTTTCATTGTAAATTTTATAAGGAACAATTACTTTTTGTCCATCTTTAAGAAGAGCAGCAAGGTTAATTAAATCTAAATTTGCTTCTTCAGTTTCACCTCCAGCTATTTTTACTGCATCCACAATTCGATCGGTTGAACTTAATTGGTAAACACCGGGGTTTTTAACTGCACCGGTGATATGAACAATAACCGAAGAAATTTCCATCTGCATAACAGGGCTATCTTCCGGCATATTCGAAGCGCGATTTATAGTGAAATTATCTTCACTATTCATGTTTTTATATAAAATTATCCCTCCGCCAATTATTATCACTATTAATAATATAATGATGCTAATTTTCTCTTGATTTGAAAAGTTAAACATTTTTAGGCTCTCCTTGCTTTATTTGAATTACATAAATATTACAGCGAGTAGTAAAACAATCGTATAGCGTTTAGCGTAGAGCGCGTAGTTAGTAAAGATAGAGTCAGAAGACAAAAAAGATAGATTCCTACTACAGTTTATACTCATAAGAAATTGTGCGCAGAGATGATAGAAAAGTGTATAATTCTATGCTTTAAGCTATTATGCAATACTTATCTTCACTCTTCACTCAATACTATATTTACTATACGCTAATAATTTTCTTGATTTTATTTCTAAAGTATTTCTTTGCTTCACCTACAGTATATAACGATCCGGTTATACATATTAGATCATCCTTATTGGAGTTAGATAAAGCACAAATTATAGCTTGTGAAATATTTTCTATAATGATTATTTTATTCTCATTTAAATATTGATATGCTTCTTTAGCAATTGTTTGAGGAGAAGCTGCTCGAGGATTTTCTGTTTTAGTAGCAATAATTAAATCTGCGCCAGGTGCCAATATCTCTATCATTTTTTTATAATCTTTATCAATAAAAATAGCTAACACCAAAATAAGATAACGGTAAGAAAAAATCTCTTCCAGAGTTTGTAGCATTACCTTTGCTCCATTGGGATTGTGCGCACCATCTAATATTATTGTTGGATTATTCCGGATAATTTCTACTCTCCCGGTCCATTTAACTTTTTCTAAACCGGCCCTTATGGCTTTTTGCGAAATATCTATTCCCTTTATTTGAAGAGCTTCTACAGCCGTAATGGCAGCCGTAGCATTATCTGCTTGATGTCTACCCAATAAGGGAGTATGAAGATTTTTATAATGATGAAAAATTCCCTTTAAATCAAATGTTATACCCTTAACATCAGATTTTACTATTTCATAATTTACTTCTTTTCCTGTACTATAAATAAGGGAATTTTTCTCATCAGCTATTTTTTTAATCTCATTATAAACCTCATCATATTGTTTAGAAGATATTACAATTCCTCCCGGTTTAATAATTCCTCCCTTTTCTCTGGCAATTTCCTCTAAACTATTCCCTAATTTATCCATGTGGTCATAATCGACATGAGTAATGACAGAAACTAAAGGGTCACCAACATTTGTAGCATCTAATCTCCCACCCAATCCTACCTCTAAAACCAAAAAGTCCACCTGTTCTTCAAAAAAATAGAGGAAGGCTAAAGAAGTAATGACTTCAAAGAAGGTAGGATGGCCATAGGAAGGTGTTTGGGCAACCTTTTCAATGAAAGGTTTGATTCTTTCTAATAGCTCACTTACTTTTTTCTTGTTTATCATTTTTTGATTAATTTTAATTCTTTCGGTAAAATCAACTAAATGAGGAGAAGTATACAGACCAACCTTATAACCATCAGATTGCAGAATTGAGCTAATTAAAGAAGCTGTTGATCCTTTCCCATTTGTCCCGGCCACATGAATTATTTTTAATTCTTTATGGGGGTTATCCAAAAGATAAAGTAGATATTTTATATTTCTTAGTCCTAATTTTATACCATATTTAGTTAAATCATAAATATAATCCAATGTTTCAGTATAAGTTGTCACATTTACCTCTTAAATTAGTCGTTAGTGAGTAAAAATAGCGTAGAGCGTACAGCGTTTAGCGTATAGTAATTCAGTATCGAGTATCAAGATAGCGTTTTTTTTACTCTACGCTCCACGCCAAACGCTATCCGCTAATGTATTTTAGTTAAAACTTTTCAGATTATTTTCTAATCTCTCTTTAATATTTCTTAAATCATCTGCTTTCTCTCTTTCTTTATTAACAATATCTTGGGGGGCTCTGGATAAAAAATCACTATTATTTATTTTTTTAAAAATTAGATTTAGCTCATTATTTATTTTATATAATTTTTTTTCTAAACGAGTTATCTCCTCAGAAATGTTTATAATATCTTTTAAGGGAATAAATATTTCAACCCCTTCTAAAATACCTGTTGCCGAGTGTTCTGGTTTTTTAATCTTCGTTCCTATTTCTAACGATTTTATTTTAATCATAGTTTCGATATAATAAGTACTTTCCTTTATTAGCTGTAATTTATCTTTTTCATTAATATTTAAATATAAATCAATCTTTTTACTATAGGGAATATTCATGTCTGATTTGATATTTCGTATAGTTTTAATGATACTCATTATTTTTTTCATCTTATTTTCTGCTTCTTTATTCTCATGTTCTTCTTTGTATTCCGGCCAAGGTGAGTTCATGATAGTTTCCCCTTTATGTGGCAGCTTTTGCCATATTTCTTCAGTGATAAAAGGCATAAAGGGATGCAAAAGCCTTATGGTATTTTCTAATACAAAGCACAGAATATATTGTGATGTCACTTTTTCAATGACATCTCCTTCATGATATAAGATTGGTTTAATGAATTCTACATACCAATCACAAAACTCATTCCAGGCAAATTCATAAATAGTTTTGGCAGCTTCTCCATATTTATATTCATTAAGATAATCAGTTGATTTTTTTATAGTCTCATTCAACTTGCTGATTATCCACTTATCAACCAGGGTCATTTTTAATTTTTCTTTTTCTATTTTGTCAATATCGAAATCTTTGAGATTCATAATGGAAAATCTTGATACATTCCATATTTTATTAGTGAAATTTCTAAATCCCTTTATTCTTTCTTCGGAAAGGCAGATATAATTACCCTGGATAGTCAATGAAGCAAGGGTAACACGTAGCGTATCTGCCCCATATTTATCAATCACCGTTAAAGGGTCAATAACATTTCCTTTTGATTTACTCATCTTTTTACCTTCTGCATCTCTAATGAGGGGATTGATATAAACTTGCTTGAATGGAACTTCACCACGAAACTTTAACCCCATCATAATCATTCGAGCTACCCAAAAGAAAATAATATCAAAACCGGTAACTAATACTGATGTCGGATAGAAATATTTTAAATCTTCTGTTTCTTCCGGCCAGCCCAGGGTAGAAAAAGGCCACAATGCAGAACTAAACCAGGTATCTAAAACGTCCGGGTCTTGCAATAGATCATGACTGCCACATTTTTTACATGTTATAGGATCTTCTAATTCTACGATTATTTCTCCGCAATTTTGACAATACCAGACAGGGATACGGTGTCCCCACCATAACTGACGTGAGATGCACCAATCTTTAATGTTTCTCATCCAGTCATAATAAACCTTGTCCCAACGAGAAGGTATAAATTCAATTTTACCTTCTTCCACAGCAATTATCGCAGGTTCAGCGATTTCTTTCATTTTAACGAACCATTGTTTTGAAAGATATGGTTCAATAATAGTCTCACATCTGTAACAATGCCCGATAGAATGCTTATACTCTTCGATTTTATTTAAACATCCCTTTTTTCTTAATTCATTCAAGACTCTTTCTCGACATTTAAATACAGGTAAATTTTTAAAGCTTCCTGCCTTTTCATTCGTTGTACCATCTTTATTTAATATATTAATTACTTGTAGCTTTTGACGTTTTGCTAATTCAAAATCATTTAAATCATGGGCGGGAGTTATTTTTACTGCGCCAGTTCCAAATTCAGGATCAACATAACTATCAGCTACTATCGGTATTTCTCTATCCATTAAAGGTAATAGTGCCGTTTTTCCGACATACTTTTGATATCTTTTATCATCGGGATGAACTGCAACTGCCGTATCACCGAGCATGGTTTCGGGTCGGGTGGTTGCAACGGTAATTATTTCTTCTTTAGAATCTTTTATAGGATAATTTATATAATACAGATTTGCTTCTTCTTCAATTGATTCAACCTCAATATCAGCTAAAGCAGTCTGACATCTCGGGCACCAATTTATTACATAATTCTCCCGGTATATCAGACCCTCTTTATATAATTGTACAAATACCTTTCTAACGGCTTTGGAAAGACCTTCATCTAAGGTAAATCTTAATCGTGACCAATCACAGGAAAATCCTAATTTTTTTAGTTGATTTACTATATTACTTCCATATTTTTCTTTCCATTTCCATACTCTTTCTACAAATTGTTCTCTTCCTAAATCGTATCTGCTTTTTCCTTCTTTGGAAATTTCTCTTTCCACTACATTTTGAGTAGCAATTCCGGCATGATCAGTCCCTGGTAGCCAAAGAGTATTGTAACCTTCCATTTTTTTCCATCTAATCAAAATATCTTGTAAGGTATTATTTAAAGCATGTCCGATATGCAATGATCCTGTAACATTAGGCGGAGGTATGACGATAGAAAAGTTATTTTCTTTATTATGATTATGCTTTGCTTTAAAATACTCTTTTTCTAACCAGAATTTATACCATTTTTCTTCAACATTTTTAGGATTATATACTGATGGTATTTCATTATTTATGTTTTTCATGTTCTTTTTCTCCTTAGGTTAAAAAATAATAGACTCCTCTCGTTTCCTAAAAGGACGAAAGGAGTCTATCCGCGTTACCACCTTAATTCCTGCTTAAAAATTTTTATACAATATCCATCCATAATAAACAGGCTCTCATAATATAAGTTATAACGTAACTAACGATTAGTCCTACTCTTACTTTTCAGATTAACTTCTCAGGGATGACTTTTGAATAAAATTAAATATAATATTATTCTACTCTTCCCTTCTCAGTTTTTATGTTTATTTTTTATATGTTACTATAGGTAAAGGTATCTGTCAATTTTTAATTCGTTTCTGTTAGTATCAAGTATCAAGTATCCAGTATCGAGTTAAGAAAATAAAAGATAAGAATGTGTTTCGATTTATCGAATCCGTCTATTCCGGGTCGGATTAATCCGACCCCTACAATAAATAAAATAATTTAAACAAAGATTATGAATATTGAATTATTATTTTTAGTTTTTTACTGGAATTTTTAATTTGATATGATAGTAATTTTTATATAGAACGAAATGCTCATATTTTAGACCATACCCTTATGATTTTCTTTGCTCGATACTGGATACTTGATACTGTTTTTACAATCTTAAAAAGGATCTCTGGTAAGGGCAATTTTTAATACTTCATCTAAATTATTCACCATAATAAACTTTAATCTTTTTTTAATATCGTTAGGTATATCTTCTAAATTCTTAATATTGTCTTGAGGAATTATAATGGTTTTTATACCAAATTGATAAGCAGCAAGTATTTTTTCTTTTAAGCCTCCTACTGGTAAAACTCTTCCTCTCAAGGTAATTTCTCCAGTCATAGCTACATCTTTTCGAATCGGGATCTCGGTAAGTGAAGAAATTAAAGAAGTAGCCATAGTTATCCCGGCTGACGGACCATCCTTAGGTATCGCCCCTTCTGGAATATGAATATGAATATCGCAATTTTCGTAGAATTTATTATTTATCTTAAATTTTTCTGCTCGAGAACGGGTATAGGTTAAGGCAGCTTTTCCTGATTCTTGCATAATATCTCCCAGTTGTCCGGTAAAGGTTAATTTACCTTTTCCGGGCATTATTATCGTTTCTACCGATAATACTTCTCCGCCAATTTCAGTCCAGGCTAAACCTGTTGCTACACCAATTGCATCTTCTTTTTCAATTTTATCAAATTTATATTTAGGTATCCCCAAATAAGTTTCTAAGTTTTTCAGCGTAATTCTAACTCTTTTATTCTCTTTAGAATACACTTTATTTAAAGCAATCTTTCT